>NZ_JAFIMU010000003.1 GCF_017302985.1 Corallococcus macrosporus | reverse complement strand
TGTAGGGAGGCCGGACGATGTAGCGCGGCAGCGTGAGGCCCACGTAGGCGGCCTCGTCCGTGTCACGCAGCGCGTTCCAGGCCGAGTACTTGGGCGAGTCCAGGAGGCTGGACACGTCACGCAGCTGGGACACCTCCTTCATGGTGTCGCAGCCGAAGAAGCGCGGGGACACGGACGCCACGAACGGCGCGTGGCTGGCCGCGGCGATCTTCCCCATCGTCTTGAGCCACAGCATGTCCTGCGGCGTGTTGGCGAACTCGAACAGGCCCACCAGCGCGCCGTAGGGGGCGCCGCCGTACTGGTCGTACTCCGCGACGTACAGCTTCTTGAAGAACTCCGAACCGGCGACGTCCGCCGCGTTCGTCTCCAGGTCGCTGTAGGCCTCCTCCTTGGAGACGTCCAGCAGGCTCAGCTCGATGTTGGCCTTGAAGTTGGTGTTGCGCACCAGGTCGTTGAGCGCGGTCCACTGCGCCTCCACCTCCTGGAACTCCGGCGCGTGGAGCACGGCGTTGAGCTGGTCCGACACCAGCGCGTCGATGGTGCCCACCAGCTCCTGCACCGTCTGCTTGTCGAAGCGGCCCTCGTCCGTGTCCATGTTGTGGACCATGGCCGCCAGGCTGGAGACGAAGCGCTCCTCGGGGGTGGCGTCGTCGGGGATGACCAGCAGGTCGGACTGGGCGGAGGCGTCGCGCGCCTCGGGCACGGAGCCCAGGCGCACGCTGTTGAGGAACAGCGGAAGGTCCAGGGGGACATCCGCCACGGCGGTTGCCGCGGACGCCGCGGAATTGGAAGACGCAGGAGGAGTGGGCATGGAAGGAGGCCTCGTTCAGGAAGGTCGTGGGGAAGGGCTCGCGCCCGGCATCACGTCGTGGGCGGCTGCGGGTTCGTCGCGGCCAGCTTCGGCAGGCTCATCGACTTGAACGCGGCCAGCTCCGTCTTCAGCTTCTGGACGGCCTCCGGGTTCTGCGCGAGCTGGCGCACCAGCTGACGGAACTCCTTGCGGTTGTCCAGGTTGCCCTGCAGCTCCAGCAGCAGCTTGCGCAGCGTGAGCAGCGCGTTGATCTTCGGCACCTGGCGGGCCACCTCCACGGGACTGAAGGACTTCATCGAGTCCAGCTTGAGGTTCACCTGCAGCGGCGCCGGCGCCGAGCCATCCACCGGATCCTTCTTGTCCACGCGGTTGGGCACGCTGAAGTTCAGCGTCATGCCCATGTTCTGGATGACCTGGTTCAGGTTCTTGCCATCCAGGTTGCGGATCTCCCGCTGATCCAGGTCCTTCTTGCGGTCGATGGAGGTGCCCTTGGAGAAGTCCCCCATCACCAGCAGCCGGAACGGAAGCGCCTTGTCCGCCCGGGTGCCATTCACCTGCGTGCGGTAGGTCAACGTGATGCGTGATCTGGGAATTTCGTCGGTGATGGCCATGAGTACCCCCAAAAACGGATCTGCCGTTTGTGAAATAATTGATAAACCATACGAATACACAAAAGCAATACACCCCCACCACATGACCCGGCACGATGGGGGCGCCACCACCCAGAGAGACATAAGCGACCCAACCCATGGCATTTCCCAGCCCTGAAGGGCGAGAAACCAGACAGGATGGGTCATTGGGGCTTCCTTGACGTCCCTGGCTCAAGGCCAGTACTTTTCCAAACATTGTCACCCGGCCCATGCAACTCCTTGCTTCGGGCGGTCCCTGTGACACGAAAAGTCATTTCGCCCTGCCATGAACCCAGACACCCTCGCGCGAGTCCTGTGGCAGGAAGGGCAGACCCTGCTGCCCGAACACTTCCGGGCCCAGGAGGAATCCCTCTCCGCGGAGGCCCGGCGCTACGCGGGATTCGCGGGCCTGCCGGTGGTGGGCGTGAGCGCGCTGCGTTTCAACGACGTGTTGCTCGCGAAGGGCTCGGTGGCGCTGGAGGAATTGACCGCGGTGTTACCGGGCGGCCACCTGCTGGAGGTGCCGGGCAACGCGGAGGTGACACCGCTGTCACTCGAGGAGACAGGGCGCACGCGGGTGACGGTGTATCTGCACCTGCTGGCGGTGCTGGAGCCCCGCGAGGACCTGGCGCCCGCGGGCGGTGAAGCCCCCAGCGTGGTGCGCGCGGGACGGCGGCTGTGCCTGTCGCTGGAGCCGGTGGTGGATGACACGGTGAGCAGCCTGTCGTTGGCTGTCTTCACCCGGAACGCGGACGGCCCGTGGCGGCTGTCCGCCACGCACCTGCCGCCGCTGCTCAGCGTGGGTCCCCACCCGTTCCTGGAGCCCCTGTTCGAGCAGCTGGACGGACTGCTCCAGCAGGCGCAGGGGCAGTTGCGCACGTCGCTGCGCGAGGGCCTGGTGCGAGGCGACCGGCTGGCCAGCGCGCGGCGGGCGCTGTGCGAGGTGCGAAGCCTCCAGGTGCTGCGCCAGGACATGCGCCACGGCCTGCAGCCGCCGCCCTACCCGCTGGTGCAGGCCTTGCGGCGGCTGTACTTCGAGACGTGCTGCTATCTGGAGGCGGAGCCGGACGACGAGCTGCCCGCGTACGAGCACGAAGCGCCGGGCCCGGGCATCGCGCGGTGGATGGAGCTCCTCACGCGCGGCTTCCGCCCGCAGGCCAGCCCCCTGTCCTATCGCGCCTTCGACTTCCAGGACGGCCACTTCAAGCTCACCCCGCTGCCCAAGGAGACGCCGGCGCCGGATGACTTCTACCTGCTGGTGCGCCGGCAGGAGCGTGACCGGCCCCGCTCCATGGAGGGCGTGAAGCTGGCCAGTCCGCTGCGGCTGCCGGCGGTGCGGCGCCAGGCCTTGAAGGGCGTGCCGTACCGGCACGTGGCCTTCCCCTCGTTCCCGCACGCCTTCGACGCGGACATCGACTGGTACCAGCTGACGCACCAGAGCGAGGAATGGCAGTCCGCGACGCGCGAGGACGGGCTCACGTTCTTCGCCACGCCCGCGCTCGAAGGGGCGCAGGTGCTCCTCTACTGGCGCAGGGCCTGACGTCGGACCGACGGGGGAACGGCGCGCATGCCCAAGCTCATCTGCATCATCGACATGGACAAGGAGAAGGGCCTCATCCTCACCACGGAGGACAAGGACGGGAAGATCCTCCAGACGGTGAAGATGGATGGCGAGGCCATCACCCTGGAGGTGAAGGGTGACAGCGCGACCAGCACCATCGTGCAGAAGCAGGACAGCGTCACGGTGACCTGCAAGTCCTTCGTGCTGAAGGCGGAGACCATCGAGGTGACCTCCACGAAGGCGTCGTCGTGGAAGAGCGACGACACGCTCGCGCTGGAGAGCGCCAAGGCCTTCACCGTCACCACGAAGGACGAGCTGACGCAGAAGGCGGCGAAGGACGCGACCGTCTCCTCGGACAAGGGCGTGACGCTGAAGGCGGCGCAGAAGTTCAGCGTGGAGGGTGACGACGTGAAGGTGGAGGCCAAGAGCGGAGCGGTGGCCCTGAAGGCGCCCTCCGTCAAGGCGGAGGGACAGAAGGACGTCGCGGTGGAGGGGGCGCAGGTGAAGGTGACCGCCAAGGCGAAGTTGGCGCTCAAGGCGGACGGCGTGGCGGAACTCAAGGGCGGCATGGTGAACGTGGGCTAGCGGGGGGCGCGATGAAGCTCGAGCACTGGCAGGTCGTCTTCACGCAGTACCGGCAGGCCCAGTCCATCCTGGACGGGTGGCTGCCACAGGCCGCGCCCGGCTCGGCCGCCGCGGCGGGAGTCCTGGGCCGCGATGGCCTGCGCCGTCTTCACGACGAGCTCCTGGAGGTCATCGAGCGGCTGCGCGCGGGCCTGGGCGCCCACGCCCGCGACGAGGAGGTGCAGGACGCGCTCAAGCCCTTCACGTACTTGGTGGACGAGCGCGTCCTCCTGCGGCTCGTGGACGCGGAGCAGCCGCTGTGGCCGCTGTTGCAGTACCGCCTCTTCGGCGAGGACGGCGGCGGCGAGGCCTTCTACGCGCTGGCGGATCAACGCCTGGACCAGCCGGGTTCGCCCGCGCTGCTCTTCGAGATGCTCCACTTCTGCATCACGGCGGGCTTCGGAGGCCGCTACCTGGGACACACCGCGAAGCTGCGCGAGTACCAGGAGCGGCTGTCGGCGCGCATCGTCACGCCTCCGCCCCCGCCCGCGCCCGCGGCCTCTGGTGCATCCACCGGGCCGCTGCTCTACGCCTTTCCCGCCCGCTACTACGCCGCCAGCGCCGCGAGCGTGCTGGGGCTGCAGGGCCTGCTCTGGTGGGTGACCCGGTGAAGCCACAAGCCGCCGCGCCCGCTCCCGCGCTCGACGCCGCGCCCGCCCTGCTCCAGGAGGTGCGCAAGACCGTCGCCGCGCGCCTGGGGGTCGGCCGCCATGGCCTGGAGCCCCTGCTGGACGAGCTGGGCCAGACGCTGGCCCGCCTGATGCCGGGGCCGGGTGACGCGCGCTTGTCGCCAGAGGAGCAGCAGAAGGCACGCGCGTCGTTCGCGGGCACGGTGGACACGCTGGAGGACGTCCTGGAGGCCCTGCATCGCTCGGGCCGGGCCGGGAACGTCATGGGCTGGGGGGAACGCTGAGCCATGGATGTCATCAAGAAGCTGATTGCGTTCATCCCACCGAAGTGGAAGCCCTACGCGCTGCTGCTCGTGGCGCTGCTGGCCATCGGCATTCCGCTGTTCCTCGTCTGGCGCGCGAAGCGCAAGAGCGCGCCGGCCGGAGGAGCCGCTGCTCCGGAGCCCCTGGCGAAGAACCGGCTGCGCAAGGTGCGCGAGAAGTTCCTGGCCGGGCTGCCGCTGCGCCACCGCGTGGCGGTGAGGGACCTGCCAGGTGTGGTGGTGCTGGGGCCAGCAGGCGCGGGCAAGTCGCGGCTGATTGAACTGGACCTGGACTGGAAGCGGCAGGCGCGGCAGTTCCTGCCCAGCCTCCTCACGGACTCGCTGCTCCAGGTCTACCTGGGCGCGGACGTCGTGGCCCAGGAGGTGTCGCCACAACTCCTGGAGGACGAGTCGCCCCAGGCGCGAGAAGCCCTGCGCCGGCTGTGGAAGGACAGCTTCGGCGGTGGCCAGCAGGCGCTGGCGGTGCTGGTGCTGGACGCGCGCTGGCTGCAGGACACGCCCCCGGACGAGGTGCGCCGGGCCGCGCAGCTGGTGCGAGGCAAGCTCAACCTGCTGTCGGAGATCCGAGGGGGCGCGCTGGAGACGCGCGTGTGCCTCACCCACCTGGATGAGCGCGAGGGCTACGCGGACTTCGCGAAGCTCCTGCGCGCGCACCACGTGCCGCTGCGCTTCCCCCTGCCCCCGCCCGGCCAGGAACCCCGGCTGGGCTCGCTGCTCAAGGCGCAGGAGCAGTACCTGGCGCTGGGCCTGACGGCGCTGCCGGTGGAGTCCTTCGAGCGGCTGGAGCGCTTCTATTCGGAGGGCCACGCGCCCTTCGAGGCGCTGTCGCGCTTCGTGACGGCGCTGATGGAGGGCCAGACGCTGGCGTACGCCCCCAAGCTCTCCACGGTGTCGCTGTCGTCCGCGGACAAGGACGCGAGGGACCCGGACGTCCTGTCGGTGTCCGCCGAGGCCAGCACGGCGAGAGCGGTCCACGACCGCTACATGCACACCCACCTTCGCCGGGCGGTGCTGCTGGGCCTGGTGTTCGCGCTGCCGCTGCTGGCCGCGTACGGGCACTTCGCGTGGAGGTTGAACCAGGCGCGCACACGCGTGCAGCGCTTCGAGGAGATGGTCCAGCGCATCCGCGACCAGGGGCAGGAGGTGTCCGGGACCGCGGTGCAGGAGCCGGTGGTCGCCGCGGGCCAGTCCCTGGACTCGCTGTGGAAGGCCATGAACGCGTGGCCGCTGCTCCGCTACAGCTTCACCGGCGCGCGAGAGGACCTGCGCCAACGCCTGGCGCGGGGCATCCGCGAGGCCCACATCCGGCCCGCCCTGGAGAAGTGCCACCGCCAGCCGGACACGTGCCGCCCGGAGCAGGTCGTCTACCTGCTGGCCACGCTGCACGGCTCGCGCGAGGAGCCGCTGGGACAGCTGGTGCTGTCCAGCCTGAAGACGCGTCCGAACTGGAGCTTCGTACCGGAGGGCGAGCAGCCCGCGCCCGCGGGCGACGCCGCGGCGCTGGAGGCAGGGCGTTCGTGGGTGACGGCGGTGGGACTGAACGAGTCCCTGGTGGCCGACTACGTCGTCATGAGCAACCCGCCGTGGTCAGCGCCGGACACGCCCGAGGCCAGCTGGGCGCGCTGGCCCTTCCCGGAGCCACTCACGCTGGAGGCGCAGCTGATGCCGTGGCAGGCGCACCTGCGAAGGCTGCAGGACCTGCTGGCGAACCGGGCCGTGGAGCCGCGCGAGCTGGAGCGGCTGGACGCGGACCTGGAGTCCATGCAGGACGAGCGGCGCAGGCTCCAGGCGCTGCTGGACGACAGCGCGCGCTTCAGCAGCCTGCCGCGAGCCCTGGAGCTCCTGGCCGCCTCCGAGGCGCGCGTGGACACCAGCCGCTTCCGGGGCATCCCCTCCACGCTCAAGACGGTGGCGTGGATCAACGACCACCGGGACTCGCTGACGAACGTGCTGCGCATGGAGGAAGAGGCCTACCTGGGCGTGAAGGCCGTCCAGAAGATGAGCGTGGCGGAGCTGCTGGTGCGCGACGGACTGTGGCTGCCGGGCAACGGCCCCACGGTGCTCCAGGTGCCGGTGCTCCAGAGCACCTTCGAGTTCCGTCCCAAGGACGGCTCGCGGCTCCTGCACCAGGCGGTGCTGCGCTACCACGAGAAGACGGGGCGGCTGCCCTTTGGCGTGGTGGAGGGCCAGGAGGCCGTGGCGTCGCGGAGCGGCGCGAGCCTGGCGGCGGACCGGCTGGAATTCGACACGCGGCTGCGCCCGCTGGTGGACGAGTTCACCACGCGCATCAAGGGCGCGGGGCTGCCGGTGGAGGAGGTGTCGCAGCGCCAGGAGCACGTGCGCCGCAAGGTGAACCAGTTCGCGTTCCAGTACCGCAACCGCCTGTTCCAGCGCGTGGGCGGCTACCGCTTCCAGGCGGTGATTCCCGCGCTGTTGCCCGAGGAGCTGTCGCGACTCACGCAGCCGTCCTCGGAGCTGGTGGACATGCTGCGCGACGTGGCGCAGGGCGTGTCGCTGGAGCCACTGGACGGGCCCTTCTACGAAGCGCTGCGCAACGCGGTGGCGCCCTTCAAGCCCATCGCGACGGTGATGAAGCCGGACGAGAGCGGCAACTACACGGCGCTCAACCCCTACCGTGCGCTGCTGGCCCAGCTGTCGGACGAGCTGAACGCGGTGCCCCGTCCCGGCGTGGTGCCCGCGGAGGCGACGGCGTCGCTCACGGGAGGCCTGGCCACGGGCGCGGGGAGCGCCCAGCCCGCGGGAGGGGCCGCGAAGCTGCCGGAGCTGCTGACGCCGCTGGGGCGCCTGGCCTTCTCGATGATGCTGGAGGACGACACGTCCTACCTGCGCAAGGTGGACGCGTGGCTGGACCAGCAGGGGCTCATCGGAGAGCTGCGCCAGCCCTTCCGCCAGCCCTTCCTCGCGGTGCGCGACCTGGGGCAGCGGGAGATTGAGCGGACCCTGGAGCGGCAGTGGGAGGACGCCTCCGGGCGGTTCCTGCGTTCGCTGCTGAGCCGCTATCCGTTCACGCCGGACGCGTTGCAGGAGGTGGACCCGGGAGACCTGGAGGTGCTGCGCCGGCAGGATGGAGCGTTCTGGGAGTTCGTGACGCGGGTGCTGGCGCCGGTGTGCGAGGAGCGAGGCTCGGAGTGGGTGCCGAGAAGCGCGCTCCAGTCGAAGCTCGCGTTGCCCCAGGGAATGCTGCCCACGTTGGGGAGGCTCTCGAGGCTGGCCCGCATGTTGTGGGACACGGAGGGAAGGCCCCGGCCGCTGATGCTGCAGGTGATGCCGCTGCCGCTGCCGAAGGCGCCCACGCAGGGCAGCTTCGTGACGCTGGGTTCGCTCAAGTGCGGCAAGACGACGTTCCTCGCGTACAACCAGAGTCCGTCGTGGCAGGAGTTCCCGCTGGCGTGGTGGGACCAGCAGACCGCGTCGCTGATGCTGGAGGTGCGAGCCCCCGCGGACCAGTCGGTGCAGTACGCGTCGCTGGAGAAGTCGCGTTCGGCGTGGAGCTGTTTCCGGCTGCTGGAGTCCTCGCAGTCCACGGAGGACCCGCAGCACCGCCGCTGGTCATTGAGAGCGCGAGGCGCCCAGTCCACGGACGGGGTGATGGACCTGCGCTTCGGGCTCAGGGGTGAGCCCTGGATCCCGTTCCGAGAGGTGCCGCGATGAGGCGCTGTATCCCGTTGCTCCTGACGCTGCTGACCGCGTGTCAGCCGAGCACGCTGCACCTGAGCGTGAAGGCCCCCTCGGGGACGAACCAGGGCCGGCCGCTGTACATGCTGGTGCGCAAGGTGGACCCGAAGCAGTTCGCCGTGGAGTCCTACGGCGAGGTGTCCGCGCGCATCTTCCATCCGGACGCGGACGTGCTGCTGTCGGCGCTGATCTACCCGGGAACGCTGCAGCGGCTGAAGGTGCCGCTGCCGGAGAACGCACCGGTGGCGGTGTCGTTCCTCTTCACGGCCCCTGACGGCACCTGGCAGCAGTTCGTGAACACGCCCACGCCCGGCTCCCTGGACATCGAGCTGCTCGAAGGACGCATCCGCACGGGCACACAGCCCGCGGCCCCGAAGGAAGGCGACGACGCGGCGAAGCCGCCCGAGCCGCCCGCCGCCGCCCCGAAGCCCCCACCCTCCTCTTCCGCCAAGGCCCCGGCCCTTCACGCCGAGAACTGAGGTCGCCTCATGCAACGCATCCTGTTCATCCTGACGGCCTCCCTGTGCGTCCTGACCGCCTGCGGTCCCGAGGCGGAGAAACCCTCCACTGTCGCGGCCAACAAGGAAACGCTTGTCCAGGAACGTCGCGCGGCACTGCGACCGGCCGATCCTGAGCCTCCGCTCATCCTGTCGACCACCTCCATCAACTTCAACAGCCAGGCTGCGTGCGATTCGAAGGAGGTTTCAATCGATCTGCGCAACCCCGCCGCCACGGCACGCAAGATCCAATACGCGAGCATCACCGGGGGCTTCACCTTCGTCGGCCTGTACGACACGACGAACACGCTCTGCGAAACCCCCTGCACCCTTGCGGCCAGGCCCGCGGAGGGCCCGGACACGATGCTGAAAGTGCGGGTGGGCTTCTCTCCACTCCAGCCCGCCACCTTCCACGGGACACTGACGCTCTACACGGATGATCCGCTCATGCCGTCGCTCACCGTGACGCTCGACGGCAAGGCCACGGGCCCATTGATCGTCGTCGGGCAGACGTCCGTCGCGTTTGGCGCACATGAAGTGGGGACGTCGACGCCGCGCAACGTCACGCTGACGAACCTGGGCAATGCGGCGTTCAGCATGGCGCCTACCGCTACCGGCCCCTTCAGCGTGTCCAGTGCCACGGTGACCATTCCGCCCGCCAGCGCGACGACGCTCGAGGTGAGGTTCGTCCCCCTGACCTATGACCTGGGCAACCTCACGGGCTCGCTCCTGCTGACGAATGCTTCCGCCGTGTGCCCAGCGCTGCCATCCGTCACGCTCACCGGCGAGGGGCTGTCCCCCGCGAAGCTCTATGTGAGCCGGGACACGGTGGCCTTCGAGCAGACGCCGGTGAACACCGACAGCCTCCCCCAGGAGGTCATCGTTAGAAACGACGGCGACGGCCTGCTCAAGGTGACCCAGGTGAAGCTGCCCACCGGCTCACCGTTCCGCGTGAACACCGCGGGGCCCTTCAGCCTCGCGAAGGGCGACACCCAACGCCTGGAGGTGACGTTCCGCCCGACGGTTGCCGGCAACGTCAACCACTCCCTCAGCTTCACCATCAACGGCACTGACGTGCCCGCCGTCGCCCTGACTGGCAGCACGCCGACGGAAATTCCCCCGAAGCTCGGCTTGAGCCGCACGGCGCTGACCTTCGAGCAAACGCCGGTGAACACCGACAGCACCGCCCAGGAGGTCCTCGTTCGAAATGACGGCGGCGGTCTCCTCAAAGTGACCCAGTTGAAGCTGCCTGTCGGCTCACCGTTCCAGGTCGATACGTCAGGGCCGCTCAGCATCCCGCCCGGGACCCCTCAACGTCTGAAGCTGACCTTCCGCCCGACCCAGACCGGCACCTGGGATCAGACGCTCGCCTTCACCATCAATGGCACCGACGTCCCGGCGATCTCGCTGTCTGGCGCCACGCCCCCCGTGCTCCCTCCAAAGCTCGTGCTGAGTCCCACCGCGCTGCTCTTCCCGCAGACGCCCCTGGACACCGACAGCGCCCCCCAGGAGGTCACGGTCCGGAACGAGGGAGGCAGTGAGCTCACCGTGAACCAACTGGTGTTGCCCCTGGGCTCCCCCTTCCGGGTCAATACATCCGTCCCCTTCAACATCGCCCCCGGCGGGACCCGAATCCTGAAGGTGACGTTCCGTCCGGACGCGTCCGGGACTGCGACCACCACGTTGGTCTTCAAGAGCAATGTCGCGGACCAACCCCTGGCGCTCTCAGGCACAACGCCGTCGAGCCCGAAGCTCGTCTTGAGCCGCACCGACGTGGCCTTTGAGCAGACGCCGTTTGACACCGACAGCGCGCCCCAGGAGGTCACGGTCAGGAACGGCGGGGACAGCCTGCTCAAGGTCACCGCGATGACGCTGCCACTGGATTCTCCCTTCCGGGTGGATACCTCGGTCCCCTTCAGCCTCGCGCCCGGAAACACCCAGCGCCTTCAGCTGACGTTCCGCCCGACGCAGACGAGTGCCACGACCGGCAAGCTCACCTTCACCAGCAACGACCCCACCGCACCTGAACTCAAGCTGTCCGGCACCAAGACTCCGGGCAACGCCTGCCTGGGCATCCTCCCCCTTTCGTTCACCTTCGCCGAACAGGAGGCAGGAGACGTGGGCAGTGAGCAGCAGAAGGTGACGGTGACCAACACGGGGACGGTCGCGCTGACGGTGACGCCCTCGGTGACGGGTAGCAGTGCCTATTCCGTGAGCCCCACCACGCCGTTCACCCTGGCACCGGGCTCCGCGGGCCGTGAGCTCTTCGTTGCCTTCAACCCCGGCGCCAATGAGAGCGGCGCCGTGGATGGCGTGCTCACCTTCGGCACGTCACCCACGACGTCCTGCGTGTCCAACGTGCCCCTCCATGGCACCGCGCGCAAGACTTCGTTGGGAGTCAGCACAAGCACCCTGACCTTCCCTGACTACACCGTCGGCGCGCAGCCCGAGCCCCAGCAGGTCATCCTCTCGAACAACACCAACTGGCCCATCAAGGTGTTCCCCGTGGCACCCGGGCTCCTGGCCCCCTTCACGGTCTCCGGCATCCCGGCGGACGGTCTGATCGTCCAGAGGAACGGCGGTACCGCACCGGTGACGGTGACCTTCGCCGCGACCACCTCGGGCACCTATTCGAAGACGCTCCAACTCCAATCGGATGCCTCGCAGCCCGTGCCCCCCGTGGCAATCACCGGCAAGGCGTTCGCCGCGGAGCTGACCCTGGTCACCAACCCGCTGGTGATGCCCAACGTGGCTCCCGGGGGTGAGTCCACGAAGGAAGCAACCTTGCGCAACAGCGGCAATCAGGCGCTGTTCCTTTCGAAGGTCATCCCGGAGAACGACACCACCTTGTTCCAGGTCGTCGACTTCCCGCCCCAGACCCTGCAACCGGGCGGGGAAACCAAGGTGAAGGTGCTCTTCCGTCCAATGACCAGCACGGGCGACCTGGAGGCGCGGCTGCGCTTCTACACCACGAATGATCAGCGGCTGCCGCCCGTGCTCGTCGTCAAGGGCAACTCCAATGGCCCCAACGCCATCTTCACCGCGAGCGAGATCAACTTCGGGCACAAGCAGAACCGGAGCACCCACGTCAACCTCAGCCTCAACATAAGCAACAGCAGCAGCGCGACCGAGCCTCTGAAGGTCACCGACGTCCACATCGAGCCGTCCGGCACGGCGTTCTACGTGGATAACGTCACCAGTTCAGAGCCCGTGCTTGAGAAGGGTGCGAAGCGGCCCCAGCCCTTCCGGGTGACCTTCAGTCCGAACATCGAGGGCCAGGAGTACGAAGCCAGCCTGGAGATCACCTACCGGGGGACCCTCAGCAATATCGAGACGAAGCGCAGCTTCAAGCTGACGGGGATTGGCGCGGAGGCCAAATTCTCCACGTCATTGGCCGCCGTGGTTTTCCCCGCCACGCAGCCAGGAAGTTCTCTCATGCTGCCCGTGGACATCATCAACACAGGGCTGGTGGAGGTTGACCTGGCGGAGGTGGCCACCAGCATTGGAACCTTCAACATCGACCTGATTGGTGGATCCGACTCCGCCATCCCGGTGAATGGCAGTCGCAGGATCGAAATCACGTTCGTCCCCCAGCGCCCGGGCAACTACTTCGGTGACCTCGAGCTCGCTACGAAGACGCCAGCCACGGCCAAGCTGACCGTCAAGCTGTCAGGCGTCGCCGCGGTCGCGCAGCTGCAGCTGAACAAGAATCAGCTTGTCTTCAATGACGTCCCCCGGCTGACCTCCAGCACCCAGACCGTCACCTTGACGAACATCGGCTCCGCTCCCCTGACCATCACCAATGCGACGGGAAGCGGTCCCTTCACGGCCAAGCTGCAGAACAATCAGCAGTTCCCTGTAACCATTGAGCGAAATGTGCCCGTTCAGCTCGATGTCACCTTCCGTCCCGAGTCCGCGCAGGATGTGACTGGCACCGTGCACGTGCTGAGCAACTCGAACGAAAGCACGGACCAGATCATCACGGTCTCGGGCCGGGGCACCATCCCCGTGTTGGCCCTGCCAGGCGGCGCACCCGAATTCGCGCCACAAGCCATCACGGTCGAAGGGGATCCGCAGCCGGTGGTGGTGACGAACACCGGCAAGGCTCCGCTGGTGGTCTACTCCGTGTCCGTCCCGGATCAATTCTGCATTCGTGTGGATACGCAGAAGACCGCGGTGTGCCCCTCCACCCTGAGTCCCGTCGTGCCCGCCTTCACGGTGGAGACAGGCATGGCGCATGCCTTCTACGTCACCGCGAAGCCTACCCAGCTCCTCAGGATCGAGCGCAACCTGGTCATCTCCAGTAACGCGGATCCGTCTTCCACCGTTGTGAAGCTGGTCGTGGATGGAGTGGGTGGCGTGAGTCTGTCGCCCTCCACCATCGACTTCGGACGCGTGAACTTCGGCACGTCCCTGGAAAAGACGGTGACGGTGAACAACACCGGTATCACCGACGCAAACATTTCCGTGACGATCCCCGCGGGAAACCCGGAGTTCTCCGTGCAGGAGACGCTTCCCAAGGTGCCCGCGAACGGCAGTGCCACGGTGAAGCTGCGTTTCACCCCACAGGGTTCGACAGGCGGACTCCGGACGGTCAAGGCCACGGTGCGGGTGGAGGCGTCCTCCCAGCTTCCGCTGGAACTCGGCCTGCAGGGAACGGCCACGCTGGCGAG
Organism: Corallococcus macrosporus; assembly: GCF_017302985.1. NCBI lineage: Bacteria > Pseudomonadati > Myxococcota > Myxococcia > Myxococcales > Myxococcaceae > Corallococcus > Corallococcus macrosporus. The sequence continues at coordinate 160,555 of NZ_JAFIMU010000003.1, read as the reverse complement.
GCTGGCGGTGGCACGCCGGGACGGCAAGGCCTTCGACGGTGCGCTGGACTTCGGGGGAACCCGGGTGAACACGACCTCGGATGGCATCGGACTGCGGCTGACGCATATCGGGCCCAGTGGATCTCCGGACGCCGGGAGCGGCGCGGAAGCAAACACGCTCACCGTGAAGGACATCTCGCTGGACGCGGAGGATGCGAGAGCGTTCATCCTGCAGAAGCCCAATCTGCCCATGGCACTGCCCCCGGATGGCAGCCTGGATGTGTCGGTTCAGTTCCGTCCGGACGCCCAGCGGCGCTACAACGCCGTCCTGCGCATCACCTCTGAAGACAGTCAGACGAGCGCCATGCTCGTGACACTGGGGGGCCGCGGCCGGACAAGCCAGCTCAGCCTGTCCACGCCCACGCTGGAGTTTGGCGCGCGGGTGGCCGAGTCTTCCGCCTCGGCGATCCGCTTCGTGAAGCTCACCAACGAGTCCCTCCAGCCGTTGGTGGTGCGTGGACTGGAGATCATCGGCGCGGCGGAGAATTCCGAGCCCTCGCACTTCAGCCTGGATTCGGCGCCCACGCTCCCCTTCACGCTGGCGGCCCAGGAATCGAGGGACGTCTTCGTCAAATACGTCCCCCGTCCGGACGTCACCTCCAAGGCCAACCTCCTGGTGGTGACGAACGACATCGAGTCGCCGGACGCGCAGGTGTCGCTGTCGGGCCGAGGGCTCTCCACGGTGTTCCGCGCGCTCAACCGTTCGTTGGACTTCGGCACTGTGCGCCAGTCGGAGCCGGCGACCGCCAAGGTGGTACTCACCAACGACAGCACCCAGGAGCTGACGGTGATGCCCCCCAAGGTGGAGGGTCCCCAGGCCACGAACTTCGTGGTGGTGTCTCCCGTCCTGGGAGCGGAGGGCCGCGCCCTGCCGCAGGGCGACTCGCTGACGTTCGACTTGAAGTACGACACGACGCAGATTGGCGCGGCGAAGGCAACGCTGGTCCTGGGCACGAAGGACCAGGAGCGCGCGGCGCTAGTCGCGCTGTCGGGAGTGTCCGTGGCCAGCTTCCTGACCATCGAGCCGTTCGAGCTGGACCTGGGCTGGGTGGACATCGGCTCGACCAGCCCGCCGCGCACGGTGACCCTCACGAACCAGTCCGCGTCGCCGGCGAGGTTGAGCGTGGTGGAGAACACCAACCCGGCGTTCGAAATCGACGCGAGCGCACTGGACGCGGAGCTGGCGCCGGGAGCGCAGACCACGGTGGGCGTCACCTTCCGCGGCCAGGTGGGAGGCCCGGCGGAGGGCACGCTGAAGCTCCGCCTGCGAGGCGAGACGACGGCGGAGGCCACGCTCACGCTGAAGGGCAACGCTAGAACGCTGGGAGGCACGGGCGGCGGCTGCGCCTGTGGAACCAGCGGGGACGGGAGCGCGGCCCTGACGCTGTTGCTCCTTCTGGGCCTGGGGCTGGCGCGTCAGGCGCGGCGGGCACGGACGCAAGGCTGACGCACCCACGCACACCGCTGGAGCGGGTTCGGATCCACCGTACCCTTCCCGCCTCCAGCGGCGTGCCCCCGCATCACGACGAAATGGTTCGGAGAGGAAACCCATGAGCTTCCGCCCGCCCAAGCCCCCCTCGCCGAAGCCGCCCGACACCAATCTCAAGAAGACGGTCCAGCGAGAACTCACCCCTTCGCTATCGAAGAAGGCGCCTTCTAGCAGCGACCTGCGCACTGAAGCCGCAGCCCATGGGCTCAACCGCCCCAAGCCGCCCGACGCCAATCTCGAGAAAGCAATCCAGCGCGAACTCCCCCCTTCCCTCGCGAAGAAGACGCCGTCCATCAATGACATTCGCGCGGGGGAAGCAACCCTCAGGTTCAACTTCAAGGGCGAAGCCTCCGCCTACGTCGGGCAGCTGCTGGACCCCAAGAACGCCCCCAAGGCTCCCACCAAGCTTGTCGGTTCGCTTCTGCGTTTCCAACGCAAGAACGGCTTACGCGCGAACGGGTTCGTGGATGCACTCACACTCAAAGCCCTGGAAGAAAAGGCACCCAAGCCGGGCGGCGCACCGATGAAGGGCAGCGAAAAATCAGCCCAGGACGGCATCAAGGGCGCTGGCAATCTCAAGGGCGCAACATCAAAAGAAAACGTTTCAAAAGTAAACGCCCTGTTGGAGACAATCGATCCGGAGGCGCTCAAGTCCATCATCGACGCCCTTCAAAAAGCCAAGAAGGCAGTCAAACCACCTCGTTAGCGCCAAGGATTATGGAAGACGGACACACTCATCGCTGACCGCGGATGCGTCACCCAGGAGATGGATGATGGACTTCACGGAGCTCAAGATCGCCAGGGCAGTGGTAACTTCCACGTGAATCAGTCCCGGATCCACTTCAGCGGCCCAGGGCTTCAGGGCGATCCGCAGAAGCACCTTCCGGTGCTCGTGGCAGGGTTCACCAAGGACTTTCCCAAGTTCTTCAATGGGCTCGGCAAGAACAAGCAGGAGAACCGGGCGAGCGTCGTCTGGTCGACCCGGCAGTTCGAGCGCACCCGGACGCTTCGCTTCCTGCTCGACGTCAAGTTGGAAGCGTTGGGCATCAACCTGCCTGACTTCCACAGCGATCGGGTCCACGTCCTTCGGCAGGATCCCAACAAGGGGTTCGCCGCGCAGACGCTCAAGCGCAACCTCTCGGAGGGCCTGGAGAAGCCCCTGTCGATACTGCCGCTTTCGGCGCTCTCCGTCTTGATTCAATACAATGCGTACCACTTCCTCGCGGGCCGCCCGTCCTGGGTCTTCGGCCTCGTGCAGCCGGGGATGCCTGGGTGGAACGCAGGAAGTCTCCAGGGCGGCAAGGTCGAGGGCGGCAAGTTCACGCCCTACAGTGGCGGCCCTACCCCCGTCTTCTACCTGGAGTCCTCAGCGGTCGAGCGCTCCTCAATGCTCCTGTTCAAGCTCATGGAGGTGGATCCTGGGATCTTTGTCGACATCCGCGAGACCATCATCTCCCTCTGGAGCAACCTTCTCGCGAACTACGTCCACTCCAAGGGCAACCGCCTGAACGTAGGCCATCCCAAGACCTATGGCACGGATGACGGCGCCGCCCTATGGGAAAGCCAAGCTGACTGGCGGGGGGGGCTAGCGCCGAAAATCGGAATTCGATGCTCCGCAGGACCTCTACGCGAAGAAGTGGGTCCAGAATCTACTTGAACTTCATCCAGCGTTGAAGAGTCAGCCTCTCTCGGAGAGCGAACCCAAGGGAATGGGCGGCCGTTCCGGCAGGGCGACGCCAGCGGAAGATGATTAGCCATCAGCACATCGCCTGCGCGGACACTCGTCACCGCACTTGGTCCTCAAGCAGCAGAAAGCCAATGACCACTGAGACAGCAAGCACCGAAAGTCCTGGCTCCTTCCCCGGTTCGGAAAAATCACCACATCGCTGGTTACGCAGCACTCGTTCTCCATTGCAAAGAGGAACGCCATTCTCAACGACGCCCAGGCCAAGGGCCTGGTTGCAGCACACCCGGGGTTGAAATCTCGATTTCGCCGATTGAAAAACGAGCGCCTGCCCCAAAGTAGCCCTCAATCATCCCAACACGCGACTCAACAAGCAAACCATGAAAACAAGCCTCTACGACATCCGCCCCAAGCCGCTTAATAGCTGCCAACCCCGCTCCGAAGAGGAGTTCTTCAAGATTGATTTTCACAGCGACATGGCCACCGTCATACGCATCCCCCCCAGCGAGGCCCAAAAGGATCCGCAAAACACAATCCCCGAAAGCCAACTTATCAACATCTTGACTCAACATTCAATTCCAACAATCAAAATCACAGCCCTGACGACATATCTCGATACCATAGGGTTCACTCCAAAATTCGCTCGGTCCATCCAGAACGCATTCGCAAAGGAACTCGGAAGCACGACCATATCAAAGAGCAAGTGGAGAGGCACCATCGGCGAAGTATCCGCCAACTCCGGCGGCATACTCCCAAGAAGAAATCTCAACTCAGAAAAACACAACAGCCCTATATTTGACTCCAAATACCCCAGGGGTCGACTCGTCTCAGTAAAAACAAGCTCACGCGCCACGTCAAACTCAAACGCCAGCATCAATCTCGACACATACCTGAACGGCCTGAGCGACATACTCGGAGGAAACAAAAGCAAATTGTTAAAAGCTGCAAAACAAATCTACCCGCTATTCATGCAGCCACAGCAACTCATTGAGGTAATCAAAAAAAGCCTCCTTGCAGTCAATGACGACCACGTAAAAGCGCTCCAGGACGCTCTCCAGGATCCGGCCAACTACAAGAGGAAGCTCTATGAACGAATCTTCAACTTGGCGCTAAAGCAGAACCCAACATGGATCAACGGAATCAAAATAGACACGTATCGAATTCTTAATTCCCACATCAACTCGGTTGACGAGGAAGCTTCACGAAAAGCAAGGACGCTGTTTGGATCGACAACAGCATTCATCTCCAAGAAAATTATCAGCAACGGAATAACAACAGAGGCCTTGAACGCGCTGGAGAAATTTCGCTACGAAATTAAAAAATCAAATCCAGGCCTGACAGAAGCGCAGATAGAGAAAGCAATACTTCCCGAGCAAATCCTCATGGCTCGCCATGGCGGAGGTGCACTCGGCACTGCTCGTGCTGCGGGCATTGGCGGCATGCGCGGGGCTGCGGCTGGTGCCGGTATCTCGGTTTTTGCCGAAGGTGCTCTCTGCATTTTCAATCTCCCTGGCGACAAATCAGCATACGACTGCGTAATTCCAGCTTCGAAGGCAGCCGCCGCTGGCGCAGCAGGTGGCTTCACGCAAGGAGGCATGGAAGTCGCTGTCAATTCGACTATCGGCGGGAGAATTTCACTCGGCCTCGCCTCCAACAATCTCGCCTCGCAATTAAACTGGTTTCTATCCAAGGCGCCAGGCACTTTTGCAGGCAGCGCGATTGGCGGCGGCGCTATCAATATGGCTTTTCTCGCCCTCGATGACAAGCCACACAGCTCAGTCGATTACGCGGCAGTTGGTGTTCGCGGAGCCGCTTCGAGTATTACTGGCGGGCTAGCCGCAGCGCTTGCAACTGGAGTGACCGGAGCGATCTGTGGAAGTTCGGTTCCCGTCGCTGGTACTATCGTAGGATTCATTGTTGGTTTCGGCGCCTCTTGGATAGCCGAAAAATACTACGGCGCCCAGGTGGAAGAAGCAGTCCGAAGCTCGTTGCAGGAGTAGGGGTGGCATTGAAACCAGGCACGCAGGCACGATAAGGAAGACAGCTTCACGATGGTTGCGCGCGGCTGGGTAGTGGAGATCGCCTTGCTGTAGAAGGAGTAGGGACAACCGGGTAAACCCACTCAATGGCGACGATCTCCAAGGTTTATGAACGACCCTCCGTGAGGAGTCTCCGCGGCAGTGCGTGGCTGGGAGTCCTCCTGCTGGCCGCTTCTTGCAAGCAGCCCGCGTCGGAGACGAAGCCTTTGGAGGCCCCTCCCGTGAGGAGGCAGGAGGCCGCGGGTCTCGCGAAGCCCGTCTCGCTCGAAATCTACGGGTACAACTACACCGACCTCGCCATCGACAGCTTCGAGGTGAACGGCCAGGGCGGAGGCGACCTCGAGGTCAGTTCGATCGACAGCGGTGGCGGCAAGGGAACCTGCTGTGTGGGGCTCTCGCCTGGCACGAGGTTCCCCGTGGAGCTGACCCTCCGGTGGACCCGGGAGCGGAAGCGTTGGTGTGAGAAGGCCGTCCAGCTCAAGGGGATTGGCACCGCGAATCCCTGGCATCTCGGAGTGCACTTCTTTCCGGATGGGCACATCGAGGCGGAAGTCACGGAAGGCTACCCAGACTTGAAGTTGAAGCTCGACCGGGTGGACGCGGGCAGGCGCAAGCCCACTGGCAACTCGGTCCAGGACGAGCAGTCGGCCAGGTGTCGTGATGGCGATGACCCATGAGCAGGGCAAGCAGCAGTCTCCCAGGCTGTTGATCCAGGCGGCCTCTCTGGCCAACGTCAATACCGAGGGCACAGCGCGTGCCCCCAGCGTCAAGACTGCCCTGGCTCCGCAGGACGTCCCAGCCACCGTGCCGCAGGCTCTCAAGGTCACGTTCTTCTTCGACGGCACTGGCAACAACCTGGACGCCGACCTCGGCACCGAGGAGCACAGCAACGTCGCACGCCTGTTCCGCGCACACTTGGAGACCAGTTCTGCGGGTGTCTTCAGTTACTACCTCCCTGGTATCGGGACGCGCTTCAAGGAGATTGGCGACCCTGGCGGCACGAAGCTGGGCCAGGGGTTTGGGTGGGCGTGCCGTTGAGTACCAACGTCAGGCAGGCACGAGGTATTGCATTGAACCTGCTGAGCCTGGAAAAAGGGCTCAAGATTCGTCAAAACAGCGGCGGCAGCTCACTTGCAGAAATCGCCTTCGCCTCGGGTGGTACACCCGGCGCGGACCCCGCGTCAGGCTTGGCGAATGGCCATATGACCTGGGCGGACGACCTCCGCATCCCCGCCATGGTGGAAGACTGCGTCCACATGGTGGCGGCCCACGAAATCCGCAACTCGTTCCCTCTGGACAGCGTGCTTCAGGGCTTGCGCTACCCGAAGAACTGCCGTGAGATGGTCTACCCGGGATCGCATTCGGACGTCGGTGGCGGCTATCGCCCGGGAGAAGGGGCTCGCAGCACCGAGGCCGGCTCGTTCTTGAGCCTCATTCCCCTGAGGGGGATGCGGCTTGAGGCCATCAAGGCCGGGGTTCCCCTGGAGGCGGCAAGTCCCCTTCCCCTCAAGCAGAAGGATTTCGGCGAGGACTCCTCCAGCAAGTCAGCGTTCGCATCCCTCCTGAGCAGTTTCAGCCACTACATGGACTGCGCCGGACGGGGAGGAAAGCCGGTGGGAGCCCTGCTGCTGTCCCACATGAAGCACTACTACCAGTGGCGCTTTCGCAAGATCTTGCTCAACCAGAAGGCCCGCGGCGCGGGCACGCTCACCGCTGACCAGACCGTGCTGGCCGCCTACGAGCCCGTATGGAAAGAAGAGCGCAACCTCGCGAAGAAGTCCCTCCTGGACACGCTGCCCAGCTCGGATGGCTCATTCGCGAAGAACTCGGGCATCTACGACGCGCAGTTCCTGGCGGATGCATTGAAGCTCCAGCAACTTGCCCGGACGTATGGGCGAGACAATCTGCGGCCGCACTATCGCGCGCTACTGGAGGCCTTTGAGGCGGAGTCCACGGGCAAGGGCTTGAAGGACGCGGGGATCATCACGTTCTTCGACACCTATGTTCACGACTCACTCGCCGGCTTCGGTGGCGATGCGACGCTGCCGTCCGACCCACGCGTCGTCTACACGAGCGGTGACAACAAGCTCGATTACGCCAACAATGGCAAGCCCCTGCCCCGACACATGCAGAGTGATCCATGGGTTTCCTCTCACTCCACATGAGTTACGGGTCACCATTTCCAGGAGGGAGGACGTCGTGAAGAATGCCTTCATCATTCTCTCGGGTGGCCCCTCCACCTATGATCCCAAGGACCCGGAGCTGCATGACCAGAGCTGGGACAACTTCGTCACCGCTCCGCTGCTCCGGTCAAATGGAGGTACGCTGCACGATCCAAAGACAGAGGACGTGCACTGGCTGATTTTTGAGCCCGCCTACAAGGACCGTTGGACCAGCGATCTGGCCAGTCAGACGTCAGCGCCGACCCAATACGGGCACACCCTTAAGATCAAGAACCGGCACAAGCTGAATTATCTTGACCACCTCAGGTCCGGCGCCAAGGACCGCGGCTGGAAGTATGTGGGCCTCTCGACGGCCCAGGGATTCTGGGACTACATCAACAAGCTCAAGGGCACCAAGGTGAGCCGGGTCTGGTTCTACGGTCATGCCAGGGATGACCTGTGGCTCTCGCTGAATCACCGTGCCAGCGACCACGTGGCCGTCTCGCCCGACTCCGATGCGATCCTGAGCTGCGAGGACATCAAGAAGATTGCCGCGTTCTCTTTTGTCCCACAAAAAGCGGCGACCCATCCCCACAAGTTCTTCGGCTGCAATACGAAGGCCTTCGCAGAAAAGTGGGCCAATGCGCTCTCAGTTTTCGCGGAGGGTGCCTCGGAGAAGGTGGACTTCAGGAAAATCCATGCCAACGGGGGCATGGTCACACTCAGTGCCGGAGCCCTGTGGTATCAACACGTCAAGGCGTCGGCCCCGCGGCTGCTCCACTCGAAGACCGGAGAACAGGTGGATTGATGAGGTCGCGCGGGTACCTGGCAGCCCTGACACTGGTCGCCATTGGGATTGTGGGCCTCTACTCCTACCGCACACCCTCCCCGTCCATGCCAACCCCGCCCAATGCACCAGAGGTGGTGCCAGAGTACTTCGCGGAGCGGACCTCGGACTGCGACGTGGACCTGTTGAATCTTTCAAAGTCAGACGCAGGCCCTTTCAAGCGGGTCCTGCCGGTGGGGGCGAACCAGCCTAACGAGCGGCTGCGCCGCAATGTCTGGGAACAGGGCCGGTACCGGGTCCGCGGACGATTTACAGGCAAGCTCCGTGAGTTTCGAGAGTGCGCCAGCTTCCCTGAGTTCGAAGTGCTTGAGTTCAAGCCCTGGGGCCCTGTGCAACGGTGTGCCTCTCCCGGTGCCCTCGATTCGGATCTGCTGACGTATACCGGAGACCTCCCCAAGGACCGCTACGCCCCTGAGGACTTCCTCGACGGGCCCTGGCCTCCGTTGATTGACGATGGGTCTTGCCGGCGCGTCGCCGCCTGCGCCTTGGACAAACGCCGAGCGGACTCTCGCGGCTCTCCCGGGGACGTCATTGACGGGGAGGAGAATCCTTCGCTGGATGGCAGGTTCTGCCATCCCGTGACTTGCAAGTCTGGAGAGAAGCGGGTCGATGGCTGCTCAGGTGTCATCTGGTGCTGCCGGCTCCAGCCCCCGGATGAGCCACCCCAGCCATGACCGCGGCCCCCGGTCACCCGGGGGCCGCGAACCTTCACGACGCTACCGCCGTGCCGGAGGCACGCCGCCTTCGCCGTACAGGTACGCCTGCAGCGGCTTCACCGCGAGGTCCGAACGCTTCAGTGACTCCAGCGCTCCCACCGCCATGCGCGCCGCCTGCACCGTCGTGTAGTACGGCACCGAGTGCATCAGGGACTCACGGCGGATGGAGAAGCTGTCCGCGATCTCCTGCTTGCCGAAGGTCGTGTTGATGACCAGCACGATCTCCCCGTCGACGATCTTGTCGACGATGTTCGGCCGGCCCTCCTTCACCTTCTGCACCCGCTGCGACTCGATGCCCTTCGTCAGCAGGTAGTCGTGCGTGCCCGCCGTCGCCGTCAGGCTGAAGCCCAGCGACCGCAGACGGCGCGCCAGGTCCACCACCGCCGGCTTGTCCTCGTCCTTCACGGAGATGAACACCCGGCCCGTCTTGGGCAGCTTCACGCCCGCCGCCAGCTGGCTCTTCGCGAAGGCCGACGCGTAGTCCTCCGCCAGGCCCATCACCTCGCCCGTGGACTTCATCTCCGGGCCCAGAATGACATCCACCCCGGCGAAGCGCGCGAACGGGAAGACGCTCTCCTTCACCGCCACGTGCCGGAACTCCGGCTCCTCCGTGCGGCCCAGCTCCTTCAGCGTCTTGCCCACCATGCAGAGCGCGGCGATCTTCGCCATCGGCATGCCCGTGGCCTTGGAGATGAACGGCACCGTGCGGCTGGCGCGCGGGTTCACTTCCAGGATGTAGATGTTCTTCCCCTGGATGGCGAACTGCACGTTCATCAGGCCCACCACGCCCAGCTCGCGCGCCATCGCGATGGCCTGGTCCTTCATCCGCTCCACCAGGTCCGGCGACAGCGAGTGCGGCGGCAGCGTCGCCGCCGCGTCACCCGAGTGCACACCCGCCTCCTGGATGTGCTCCAGCACGCCGCCAATCAGCACCTGCCCCGTGCGGTCCGCCACCAGGTCCAGGTCCACCTCGATGGCGTCCTTCAGGAAGCGGTCAATCAGCACCGGGTGCTCCGGCGATGCGCTCACTGCCTCGCGCATGTAGCGCTCCAGGCTGGCCGCGTCGTAGACCGTCTCCATCGCCCGGCCACCCAGCACGTACGACGGACGCACCATCACCGGATAGCCGATGCGCTCGGCCACCTTGAAGGCCTCCGCGTGGCTGCGCGCGACGCCGTTCTCCGGCTGCTTCAGCCCCAGCTTTTCAATCAGCTTGGAGAACTTCTCGCGGTCCTCCGCGCGGTCGATGGCGTCCGGCGACGTGCCAAGAATCGGCAGCCCCGCCTGCTCCAGCGGCACGCTCAGGCGCAGCGGCGTCTGCCCGCCGAACTGCACGATGGCGCCCACCGGCTTCTCACGCTGGGACACCTCCAGCACGTCTTCAATCGTCAGCGGCTCGAAGTAGAGGCGGTCGGACGTGTCGTAGTCCGTGGACACCGTCTCCGGGTTGCAGTTGACCATCACCGTCTCGTACCCGGCCTCGCGCAGCGCGAAGGCCGCGTGCACGCACGCGTAGTCGAACTCGATGCCCTGGCCGATGCGGATGGGACCGCTGCCCAGGATCAGCACCTTCTGCCGGTCCGTGGGGGGCGCCTCGTCCTCCTCCTCGTAGGTGGAGTAGAGGTAGGGCGTGTACGCCTCGAACTCCGCGGCGCAGGTGTCCACCCGCTTGAACACCGGACGGATGCCGCGCGAGTGCCGGTGCGCCCGCACCTCCGCCTCCGGGTAGCCCATCAGGTTGCCCAGGTACTTGTCGGAGAAGCCGTGCGACTTCGCCTGGCGCAAGACGTCGTCCGGCAGGTGGTCCAGCCGGCCGATGTCCGCCAGCGCCTGCGCCTCGTGCACCAGCGCCTCGATGTGCCGCAGGAACCACGGGTCGATGGCGGAGAGCGCGTGCACCTGCTCCACCGTCATGCCCTCGCGGAACGCCTGCGCCACGAACCACGGGCGCTCCGGACGGGGCACGCGCAGCCCCTCGTTCAGCACCTTCTGCCGCTCTTCCTTCTCCGTGGGCAGCTCCGGCGACTCCAGGCCCACGCGTCCCAATTCCATGGAGCGCAGCGCCTTCATGTACGCCTCGGGGAAGGTGCGGCCAATGGCCATCACCTCGCCCACCGAGCGCATGCTCGTCGTCAGCGTGCGGTCCGCCTTGGGGAACTTCTCGAAGTTGAAGCGCGGCACCTTCACCACCACGTAGTCCAGCGTCGGCTCGAAGGAGGCCGGCGTGTCGCGGGTGATGTCGTTGCGCAGCTCGTCCAGCGTGTAGCCCAGCGCCAGCTTCGCGGCGACCTTCGCGATGGGGTAGCCCGTCGCCTTGGACGCCAGCGCGCTGGAGCGCGACACGCGCGGGTTCATTTCGATGACGACCATGCGGCCGTCGCGCGGGTGGATGCCGAACTGGATGTTGGAGCCACCCGTGTCGACGCCAATCTCGCGGATGATGGCCAGCGAGGCCTGCCGCATGCGCTGGTACTCGCGGTCCGTCAGCGTCTGCGCGGGCGCCACGGTGATGGAGTCACCGGTGTGCACGCCCATCGGATCCAGGTTCTCGATGGAGCAGATGATGATGACGTTGTCCGCGGAGTCGCGGACCACCTCCAGCTCGTACTCCTTCCACCCGAGCACGCTCTCCTCCACGAGGATGGTGGAGGTGGGGCTCGCCTTGAGGCCCGAGCGGCAGATGGCCTCGAACTCCTCGCGGTTGTACGCGATGCCGCCGCCCGTGCCGCCCAGCGTGAAGGAGGGACGGATGATGGCCGGGAAGCCAATCTCCTCCACCAGCGCCATCGCGTCAGAGAGCGTCGTGGCGTAGCCGCTCTTGGGCAGCGCCACGCCAATCTTCTGCATGGCGGCCTTGAAGAGCTGGCGGTCCTCGGCCTTGTTGATGGCCTCCAGCGACGCGCCGATGAGCCGCACCCCGTACTTCTCCAGGATGCCCCGCTCCGCCAGCGCCTTCGCCAGGTTGAGCGCCGTCTGCCCGCCCATGGTGGGCAGGAGGGAGTCCGGGCGCTCGGCGGCCAGGATTTTCTCCGCCGCCTCCACGGTGATGGGTTCAATGTAGGTGCGGTGCGCGAACTCTGGGTCCGTCATCACCGTGGCGGGGTTGCTGTTGAGCAGCACCACCTCCACGCCCTCGTCCCGAAGCGCCTTGATCGCCTGGGTGCCTGAGTAGTCGAACTCGACGGCCTGCCCGATGACAATCGGGCCCGAGCCAATCACGAGAACCTTCCGGATATCGGTACGCTTGGGCATCGGGCGCCCCCCATACCAACGTCCGCCCCCACATGCACGCGGTGCGTTGTGCCATGCGGAGGGACCGTCCGATGCCTGCCCGCTCGGGGGACCCCGGCCCGGCGTCCTCTGCTACGCTGCCGCGCTTCCTTCCGGAGGTTCCATGCGTCGCTGGCCCCTGGCCCTGCTCGTCCTTCTCTCCGCGCCCGCCCTCGCCCAGGACACCGCTCCGGCCGCCACGCCCGCCCCCGCCGAGCCCACCCCGGCCCCCGCCCAGGCTCCGGCCGAGCCCACTCCGGCCCCCGCCGCGCCGACTCCGGCCCAGCCTCCGGCGGCGGCTCCCACGCCGGCCCCGCGCAAGGCCACGCCAGCGCCCACTCCGGCCCCGGCCCCGGCCGCCACGCCCGTGTCCCCCACCGCGCGCCCACCGACGCCGCCCACCCCCTCCAGCGCGGGCACCGTCGACCTGGGCAAGCTGCGAGAGGCCTCGCGCCCCAGCGAGGAGGACCTGACCCCGGAAGGCATCGCCCGTTCGATCATCCACAACGAAGCGCGCTTCCTCTTCCAGAGCCTGCTGACGGGGGACGTGCGCAACGCGTCCGCGGAGCTGTCGTACCCGTTCCAGCTGGAGGACAAGCGCTTCAACACCCCGGACGAGCTGGTGCAGGCCTGGGTGAAGCAGCTGCGCGCGCGGCGCACGGACCTCGTCACGCTCTACGACATCGAGGTGCTGCCCATCGCGGAGATGGAGAAGAAGTACGGCAAGCCGCCCGCGCGGCTGGGATTGGATCCGCGCGCGCTCAAGGACACCTGGGCCGCGGTCGGAAACCTCTCCGGCCACGCGGCCATCTTCCTCTTCCGTGGCAGCCCGGACCTGAGCTGGCACGCCTTCGCCTACACGGACTGAAGGGTGATGATCACCGGATCCGGATCCTGGATCACGATGAGGTAGTCCGAGTACGTCTCGAAGCCATCGCGCTCCGCCTCGAGGGTGTAGAGGCCGGGCGCCAGGTCCACGGTGAACTCGCCCTGAGCGTTCGCGGTGACGCGCTTCAGGACCTCCTTCGTCTCCTGATCCAGGATGGAAAGGTAGGCGCCGCCCACCGGCGTTCCGTCCTGCTGCTGGACCCTGCCGGACACGCGGATGACCGTGGCCTTCAGGTTGAAGGACATGGCGACGGTCATGCCCGCCTCCACCTCGACCTCCTGGATGGCTCCGTCGTAGCCCGGCCCCGAGGCCGAGAGCCCGTAGGTGGCCGGCGGAAGCGACTCGAAGGTGAACTTGCCCTGCGCGTCCGTGGTGACCGTCTTGCCGGTCTCCAGGAGCGTGACGTCGAAGTCCTTGAGCGGCGCGCCCTCCTCCGTCAGCACGACGCCCGTCACGCGCCCGGGGCGGGGCTGCTGATTGCCCGGGTCCTTGGAGGGATCCGCGTCGGGGTCGCAAGCGGACAACACAACAGCCATCAGGAGCGCGCAGAGCACGCTGCCTCGCGTCTTCAGGTTCATCATGGGTGGGGTTTCCTGGTGAGCGCGCTCCGGCCGGCGCGAGTCCTTCGGCACCTGGCCCTCGGCGGGGCTCGGCGGTGCGTCCGGTGCCTCTCCAGACGACGAAGCGGCCTGGGAATTCATCCTCCCAGACCGCTCCTTCACTTCACCGTGACGTCGCTCCGCCTAGAGAGGCGGCACCGCCAGGACGAGCCCCTGGGGAGGAGGAATGTCATCATGGACGTTGTCTCCCTTCCAGGAGACCAGGGTGCCGTCCTGCTTGAGCACCAGGCCCCAGACTCCGTCCTTGACGGACACGACCCGCGCGACCTGGGACTGCGCCTCCGCGGGCAGGTCGCACGTACCGTAGCCATTGCCCCAGCAGCGCACCTGGCCTGCCTTCGTGAGGGCATAGCCGTGCAGCGTGCCTCCTCCCACGGAGACGACCTCCGAGAGGTCCGAGGGCGGGGAGCCTTCACCCGAGAGGTTGGATCCGAATCCCGTCACGGTGCCGTCCCGCTTGAGGACCACGGTGTGATTGCCCGTCGCAGCCACCTCCGCCACGTCCGTGAGGTTCGCGGGGACCGTCGCCGCGGTGTACTCATTGCCGCCCCAGGCCACCACGCGGCCGTCCATCGTCACCGCGACCATGTGGGTCAAGCCTCCGTCGATGGCCACCACGTCCGCCAGCCCCTGGGGAACCGCGTCACCCAGCTCCGCCTCCTTGCTGAGGCTCAGCCGGATGACCGTCCCATCCGCCCGAAGCACGAAGCACGAGTAGCCCGCGCAGGCCACGGCCACGCCGTCGTGCACGTCATGAGGCTGGAGGTTCGAGGCTCCGTTGCCCCACACCACCGGCGAGCCGTCTCCCTTCACCGCGACGCTGAAGTAGGCCGAACTCGCGACATCCACCAGGCCCCCCTCCTGCGTGGGAGCCTCGCTGCCCGACCCCCATCTGCCCCACGTCACGAGGGTGCCATCAGGCCGGATGCCCATGCCCCGGAAGTGCTCGACGAACACCGTCCTGGCCCTCAGGACGCGCACCGAGTCCCTGACCGCCGGGCGCCAGGACGCCCCCATCGTCACCACCACCGGCTGATTCCCCGAAGCGAGCGACGCGGCCACCCGCGCAACCACCTTGTCGTCCGTCCAGGAGACGTACTCCACGACCGGAACCCCACCCACCGTCACCGTGCTCTCGCCACGCGCCCTCCCGAAGGGCCCGCCCGTGATCGTGAGGACGCCGCCCTGCACCGACAGCAGGGGGACGGTGACCTCCGGGGCTCCGTCGCGGACCAGCACCAGGTCCACGGAGGGGTTCTCGTCGCGCACCACGACCAGGTTCCGGGAGGCCTTCTGGTAGTGGTCCATGCGCGCCACCACGGTCCGGGCACCCGGGAGCACCGAGGGGAACGTGAAGGCGCCCCGCGCGTCCGTCACCGCGGTGAGGTCGGTGCCAGCAATGGAGACGACGACCCCCGCCGGAGCGCTGGAGTCCTCCATCTGAACGGTCCCCGTCACCTTCCCCAGCGCGAGCACGAGCTTGAGCGACACCTCCGCCGTCGCTCCGGCCTGGACCTGCACCGGCTGCGAGCTGTCGACGTAGTCCGGATGGGCCGCCACCAGCGTGTGCCCGCCGGGCTTCAGGTCCGGCAGGGTGAATTCGCCCAGCGAATTCGACGTGGCCACGGTGTTCGTTCCGTCCACGCGGACCTGGACGCCCGCCAGCGCGTCCCCCGCTTCCGTCGTGACGTGTCCACGCACCTGGCCCATTTCATCTTCAGAGCCACAGGCGGACAGCACGGCCAGGAGCAGCGCACAGAGCGCGCCCCTTCTCTTCATCATCATGTGGAGTCTTCCCGGTTGAGTCAGTCTGGTGAGGCCGTTCCGGGCACACGTCCCGAAACGTCCCCCTCAAACGCGCGAGGCGTTCGATGCTTGACTCTGCGTGCGTTTTTCCAGATCACGCGAAGTGAAGAAGGGATCCGCGGGTTCGACACCCCAGACCTCTTCGTTCAGCGCATTGGGGCTAGCGGGGCGGCACTGCCACGACGAGGTTTCCGGGCGGGGGAGTGAAGCCGAAAGAGTTCCCCCAGCTCACCCGCCGTGGGACTGCCCCGCGGCCACGGGACGGTGCCTCGGCGCCCCGTGCGGCGCTCAGCTCAGCGCGGCGGCGAAGTCCCGCAGGCGCGCCAGGCCCTTCTGGAGCACCTCGCGCGAGGTGACGAAGCTCATGCGGATGTAGCCCGGCGCGCCGAACGGGTCTCCCGGCACCGCCGCCACGAGGAAGTCGTTGAGCAGCGCCTCGGAGAGCTGGAGCGCGTCCGTCAGCGGCTTGCCCTTGTACGTCTTGCCCAGCAGGCCACGCACGTCCGCCATCGCGTAGAAGGCCCCTTCCGGCAGCCGGCAGCGGAGGCCCGGGATGGCGTTGAGCCCCGCGACGAACAAGTCCCTGCGCTCGCGGTACTCGTTCACCATCGCGGTGATGGTGTCCGAGGGGCCGTTGAGCGCCGCCAGCGCCGCCTTCTGGGTGATGGAGGACGCGTTGGACGTGGACTGGTCCTGCACCAGCTGCATGCCGGAGATGAGCGCCTTGGGGCCCGCCGCGTAGCCCAGCCGCCAGCCCGTCATCGCATAGGACTTGGACAGGCCGTTGGACACCACCAGCCGGGGCACCAGGTCCGGCGCCACGTTGCCGATGTTGAGGAACGGCTGCCCCGTGTACAGGAGCTTCTCGTACATGTCGTCGGTGACGAGCATGCAGTCGTGGCCGCGCACCGCGTCCGCGATGCCCTCCAGCGTGGCGCGCGAGTACACCGCGCCCGTGGGGTTGGCGGGGCTGTTGAGGATGATGGCGCGCGTGCGCGGGGTGAGCGCCTTCTTGATGGCGGCGGGGTCCGGCGCGTAGCCGTCCTCCTCGCGCGTGGGGACGATGACCGGCGTGCCGCCCGCCAGGTGCACCATGTCCGGGTAGCTCACCCAGTACGGCGCGAAGATGATGACCTCATCCCCTTCGTCCAGCAGCGCCTGGAAGCAGTTGTAGAGCGACTGCTTGCCGCCCGCCGTCACCACCACCTGATCCGGCGTGTACTTGAGGCCGTTGTCCTTCTCCAGCTTGCGGCAGACCGCCTCGCGCAGCTCCGGCATGCCCGCGGTGGCGGTGTACTTCGTGAAGCCGGAGCGGAGCGCGTCGATGGCCGCCTGCTTCACGAACTCCGGCGTGTCGAAGTCCGGCTCACCCGCGGCCAGCACCACCACGTCCTTGCCACTGGCGGCGAGCGCCTTGGCGCGGGCGTTGAGGGCCAGGGTGGCGGAGGGCTTGATGGCATTCAGCCGGCGGGCGAGTTTCATGCGCCCTGCCTAGCGCGGAACTCCCGAAGCGGACAAGCACTACGGGCGCACACCGTTGCCCGGCTGCCGCTCCGGGGCCCTACGGTTTCGGGCCGAACTTCTTCTTCAGCCCCGCGTTCACGTTCGGGGGGACGAGCCCTTCGACGTTCCCTCCGAAGGTGGCGACCTCCCGGACGAGCTGCGAGGAGATGTAGAAGTAGTCCTCGCCCGTCATCATGAAGACGGTGTCGATGTCCGGCGCCAGCTTGCGGTTCATGTTCGCCAGCTGGAACTCGTATTCGAAGTCCGACACCGCGCGCAGCCCGCGGATGACGACGCTCACGTTGCGCTGGTGCACGTAGTCCACGAGCAGGCCGTGGAACGCGTCCACCTCCACGCGGGGGTCGTTCACCGCCTCGCGGATGAGTTCGATGCGCTCCTCCTGGCTGAAGAGGGGCGTCTTCTTCGGGTTCACCGCGATGGCGACGATGAGCCGGTCGAACATCTTCAGGCTGCGCTGGATGAGGCTCAGGTGCCCGTTGGTGAGCGGATCAAACGAACCAGGATAGATGGCAACCGGCATGGGTGCTGGGAAGTCTCGGCGGGCCCAGGGGGCGGGTCAAGCACACGTCACGGGGCCCGGTAGAAGCTCACCAGGGTGTCCCCGAACCGGCGCTGGTCCTCCCGGGTGAGCCCGGCGTGGGCGTCCGGGGCCGCCTCCCGCTTGTCGTGCTCCACCACCACCGTGCCGCCCGGTGTCACCACGCCCGCGGCCACCACCGCGTCCAGCACCGTCTCCACCACGCGCGCCGCGTAGGGCGGATCCGCGAAGACGAGCTCGAACTTCTCCCCCTGCTTGCCCAGCGCCGGCAGCGCGCGCACCACGGGCTGCGCCAGGATGGACACCTGGGCGGTGAAGCCCAGGTCGTCGGTGTTCTTGCGGCACAGGGCCAGGGCCTCGCGGTCCTGATCCACCAGCACCAGCCTCCCTGCCCCCCGCGACAGGGCCTCCAGTCCCAGCGCGCCGGTGCCCGCGTACAGGTCCAGCACGGCCTGGCCGTCCAGGAACTGGCCCAGCATGTTGAAGATGGTTTCACGGACCCGGTCCGCCGTGGGGCGGATGTGTCCGGACGACGGCTTGGGCCCCGTCAGGGCCCGGCCCTTCGCGCTGCCTGCCACGATGCGCATGGGCGCCCTTCTAGCCCAGGTCGCCGTCCGGCTTCGCCAGGAACGCCATGGCCACCGACGCCGAGCGGTGCGCCCCCAGCGCCGCCAGCGTCTCCGTCCCTTCCGCGAAGGACAGCGCCTCCAGCGTCTCGCGCGCGGCGGGCGACAGGGGCGGCAGCCCCTCCTCCAGCACGGACAAGAGTTCCCCGGCCGGCATGCCCGCCGCCTGGGCCCGCGCCACCACCGGCTCGCGCACCTCTGGAGGCCAGGCGCGCAGGGCCAGCGGCCCCAGGGGCCCATTCCGGTCCACCTTGCGCACGCCCGCGGCCACGTAGCTGGACAGCCCCTGCGCGGCCCCCGTGGACGCGTCGTCCACCGTCACCGCCACGCCCTTCCCGGCCGCGGTCTCCACCACGCGCCGGAGCAGCTCCACGTCCAGCTCGCCGTCCCCCAGCCGCGCGTCCGCCACGCGCAGGAAACGCACCGGGACCTGCCACTGCGACAGCCCCTCCAGCAGCGTCGCGCACGCGTCCACCAGGCCTCCGGAGGACTCCTGCGGCGGGGACACCTCCAGCGACAGCTCGCGCTCCTTGAGCGGGCCCACCAGCGCGTTCACCGCCTCCACCGCCTCGTAGGACGTGAGGCGGGACAGGTCCAGCGACACCAGCGCGAAGCCCGCGTCCACCACGCGGAAGAGCCCTTCCTGGAGCGCGTCCAGCACGTCCGCGTCCGTGGACGTCACGCGGATGGGACCGGCCTGGAGGAACAGGGGCCGGGTGTGCTCGGCCTCCTGCGCGGCCGCGTGCACCGCCTGCACGAAGCGCTCGGGCGCGCCCCGATCCGCCAGCGGGTGCGGACACGCCAGGCCCAGCACCGCGTCCTCCGCGCGGGCCGCGCGCAGGAGGCCTGGCAGCGCGCCCTTCGCCAGCACCGGCAGGCACGGCAGCGCCGTGGGCTTGGACTCCAGCGCCCGCAGCAGCTCACGCGGATCCAGCAGGGGCACCCGGGAGCCCGGGCCCACCCGCGCCACCACGTTGCCCGGCCGCAGCGACAACACCTTGTCCAGCACGCTCATAGGAGCCGGCGAGAATCCCCGCCCCGCGCCCCTTTCGCAAGCGCGGGCTCAGTGCACCTCGCCCAGGTGGGCGTAGGACTGGCTTTCAATCTGGATGGTCGTGTGGTCGATGCCGAAGCGGTCGAAGAGGTCGTGCTTCACCGCGGACAGGATGTCGTCGTTGTTGCAGACCATGGGGTCCGCCACCACCAGGTGCGCCGACAGCGCGTACATCCCGCTGGAGATGGTCCACACATGCAGGTCGTGCACCGCCTGCACACCCGGCACCTTCGCCATCAAATCCCGCACCTGCTCCAGGTCCACGTGCGCGGGCACCGCCTCCAGCAGCACGTCCACCGCGTCCTTCACCAGCCGCAGCGCGCCCACGACGATGATGGCGGAGATGAGCACGGAGATGATGGGGTCCACGATGTACCAGCCGGTCCACCACATCACGCCCGCGCCAATCAGCACGCCCACCGACGACAGCGTGTCCCCCAGCACGTGCAGGAACGCGCCGCGCACGTTCATGGAGTGCGTCTGGTGCAGGAAGCCCAGCGCCGCCAGGTTCGCCACCAGGCCGATGCCCGCCACCAGCGCCATGGGCCCCAGCTCCACCGCGGCCGGCGTGCGCATGCGCTGCCAGGCCTCCATCAGGATGAAGATGGTGATGACCAGCAGCAGCACCCCGTTGAGGAGCGCGCTCAGAATCTCCATCCGGTAGTAGCCGTAGGTCTTCTTCAGGTCCGCGGGCCGCCCGGCGAACCACAGCGCCAGCAGGCTCAGGACCATGGCCGACACGTCCGTCAGCATGTGCCCGGCGTCGGAGAGCAGCGCCAGCGAGTTGGTGAGGAAGCCACCCACCGCCTCCGCCACCATGATGGTCGCCGTCAGCCCCAGCGCGAACAGCAGCCGGCGGCGGTCCTTGCGCCGCTCCTCCGCCAGCCCGCCCTTCCTGGGGCCATGCGAATGACCGTGCCCATGGCCGTGCGAGTGCCCATGGTGCGAGTGGTCATGATCATGGTCGTGCGAATGGCCGTGCCCTGCCCTGCCGTGTGTATGTGGGGGTGCGCTCACAGGGAACCAGGGTACGCGAACAGCGCCGTCATTCGGACAGGTGCCGCTGGATTGATTTCGGACAACCCCGTAGATCCGTTGTCCTGATCCGCAACAGGGCGAGGACCGTGGGGATGGACTTCGAGAAGCATCAGAATCTGCACACCATTGTCATGTTGAGGGATGTCATCCGCAAGTGGTGGCAGGTGGAGCTGTCGTTCGCGGATCGCCACGGGGTGGTGCACGACTGGCAGCGCGGGGATTTCATCCCGCCGCCCAACGACTTCTGCCGCCACTCCCTGGGGGCGCGGGAGGGGATGCGGCGGTGTGCCCAGTCGGTGCGGGTGCTCCATGAGAAGTTCAAGGCCGCCAAGAACCTGCGCCGCTCGCTGTTCCACGACTGCCACCTGCGCCTGTCCATCGTGGGCGCGCCGCTCTACATCCGCAACGAGTACGAGGGCTTCCTCTTCGTGGAGGGCTTCGCCCGGCAGCCGCTCACGCCCGGCGACGGCCAGGTGCTGCTGGGCAAGATGCGCGACATCGCCCCCGGGGCGCTCCTGGAGCTGGAGGGCGCCGCGGAGCGCGTGCCGGTGCTGGACGGCTCGGAGCTGAGCAAGCTGTCGGACCTGCTGGAGTTCGCGGTGACGGAGATCGCCAACCAGGAGGTGGAGCTCACGCGCAAGGAGGAGACCATCCAGTCCATGGCCTCCGAGCTGTCCAACCGCTACCGCTTCGAGAAGATCATCGGCCGCTCCGGGGCCATGAACGAGGTGTTCCGCCTGATGGAGAAGGTGGCCAACTCCGACTCCACCGTCCTCATCAACGGCGAGTCCGGCACGGGCAAGGAGCTGGTGGCGCGCGCCATCCACCACAACGGGCCGCGCAAGGACAAGCCGTTCGTCGTGCAGAACTGCTCCGCCTTCAACGACAACCTGCTGGAGAGCGCCCTCTTCGGCCACACCCGGGGCGCCTTCACCGGCGCGCTCAAGGACAAGAAGGGCCTCTTCGAGGTCGCGGACACGGGCACCTTCTTCCTGGACGAGGTGGGCGACATGTCCCCCGCCCTCCAGGTGAAGCTCTTGCGCGTGCTCCAGGAGGGCACCTTCCTGCCCGTGGGCGGCACCCAGTCCCGCGAGGTCGACGTGCGCGTCATCGCCGCCACCCACAAGGACCTGGGTGAACTGGTGAAGCGCGGCGAGTTCCGCGAGGACCTCTTCTACCGCATCAACGTCATCCGCCTGCAGCTGCCGCCCCTGCGCGAGCGCAAGGACGACCTGCCCGTCCTCATCGACCACTTCCTGCGCAAGCACCACCGCGAGGGCCAGCGCGCGCGGGGTCTGGCGCCGGAGGCCCTGGGCATCCTGGGCGCGTACGCGTGGCCGGGGAACATCCGCGAGCTGGAGAACGAGATTGAACGGCTGCTGGTGCTGGGCGGCGAGCTGGAGACCATCCCCGCGGAGCTGCTCTCCAGCCGCATCCGCGATGCAGTGGTCCCCGGAGGCGGGCCCTTCATCGCCCCGCGCGCGCACGGCAAGCTGCACGAGGCGGTGGAGTCCCTGGAGAAGGAGATGATCCAACAGGGACTGGTGCGCACCCGCTACAACAAGAGCCGGCTGTCGCGCGAATTGGGCATCAGCCGCTCCAACCTCATCCTCAAGATTTCCCGCTACGGGCTGGACAAGGGCATCCCCGAAGGGCTGGACGCGGAAGAGGTGGAAGCGTGAGCGCGCCCCATGGACAGGCGGTCTCCTTCCGCCAGGACTCGCTGCGGGTGCCCGACGGCGCGGACCTCTACTATCAGGTGCGGGGCGACGGCAGCCCGGGCATGGTGCTGTGCGACGGCCTGGGCTGTGACGGCTTCGCGTGGAAGTACCTGCTGCCCTACCTGGGCCGGCGCCACCGCGTGCTGCGCTGGCACTACCGGGGCCATGGCAAGAGCACCGTCCCCACGGACCGCACGCGCATTGGCATGGCGTACACCTGCGATGACATGGCGCGGGTGATGGACGCGGCGGGCATGGACAAGGCCGTCCTCTTCGGCCACTCCATGGGCGTGCAGGTGGCGCTGGAGTTCCACCGCCGCTACGCCCGGCGCGTGGAGGGGCTGGTGCTGGTGTGCGGCAGCTACGGGATGCCGCTGGACACCTTCCACGACTCCACGCTGCTCAAGCGCATCTTCCCCACGCTCCGGTCCGCGGTGGAGCGCTTCCCCCGCCACACCGCGCGCATCGTGCACGGGGCGCTCACCACGGAGCTGGTGGTGCAGCTGGCCATCCGCCTGGAGATGAACCCGGAGCTCATCGCGCGCAACGACCTGGCGCCCTACTTCACCCACCTGGCCCGCATGGACCCCGTCGTGTTCGTGCGCACCCTGGACTCGCTGGCGAACCACACCGCCGAGGACCACCTGGAGCACGTCGACGTGCCCACCCTGGTGGTCGCCGGGGAAAAGGACCGCTTCACCCCGGGGTGGCTGTCCCGGAAGATGGCCGAGCGCATCCCCGCATCCGAGCTCCTGATGATTTCCGAGGGCACCCATACCGCCCCACTGGAAGTCCCGGGGCTCGTGGAGCTGCGCGTGGAGCGCTTCCTGAGAGAGCGGTTGGGGGTGGAAACAGCCGGGTCACCGCCAAAGGTGGGATAAGCGCCCGGCGGGCGGGGGGCCTGATTGTTTGCCTGCTGGACACCCGCCTTCATTGCAGGTGGGAAGCCCCCGGCATATAAGCCCCCGCCTTCCGGGTTCCGGTGGGATTGAGAAACCCCGTCCTGGGCGTCTCTCCTCGCACCTTCTTTCAGTCAGTTGGTCCGCATGATCTCTCGCGAAAACATCCGCAACGTCGCCATTGTCGCTCACGTCGACCACGGCAAGACCACCCTCGTCGACCACCTGCTCCGGCAGGCAGGCACCTTCCGTTCCAATGAGCACGTGGCCGAACGGGTCATGGACTCGAACGACCTCGAGCGCGAGAAGGGCATCACCATCCTCGCGAAGAACACTGCCGTCTCCTACAAGGGGATGCAGATCAACATCATCGACACCCCGGGCCACGCCGACTTCGGTGGCGAGGTGGAGCGCGGTCTGCGCCTGGTCGATGGCGTCATCCTGCTGGTGGACGCCGCCGAAGGTCCCCTGCCCCAGACGCGCTTCGTGCTCACCAAGGCGCTGGCCATGGGCCTGAAGACGGTGCTGGTCATCAACAAGATCGACCGTCAGGACGCCCGGGCCAAGGAAGTGCTGGACCTGGTGTACTCGCTCTACATCGACCTGGGGGCGAACGAAGAGCAGCTGGAGATGCCCGTCCTCTACACGGTCGCGCGCCAGGGGCAGGCCTCCACGTCGCTGGACGTGCCGGGCAAGACGCTGGAGCCGCTGTACGACGCCATCATCAAGCACATCCCGCCCCCGCCCGCTCCCCCGGCGGAGCAGACGACGCTGCAGCTCTTGGTCGCCAACCTGGACTACGACGACTACGTCGGCCGTCTGGCGGTGGGCCGCGTGCAGGCGGGCCGCATCACCCCGAACATGCCCGTGTCCGTCGTCCGCGAGGGCGGCAAGGTGCAGCAGGGCAAGGTCGTGAAGCTGTTCGGCTTCTCCGGCCTGAAGCGCACGGAGATCGCGGACGCCGGCCCTGGCGAAATCGTCTCCATCGCGGGCATCGAGGAGATCTCCATCGGCGACACCATCGCGGACTCCGAGAAGCCCGTGGCGCTGCCGCGCATCACCGTGGACGAGCCCACGATGATGATGATCTTCAAGGTCAACGACGGGCCGCTGGCGGGCAAGGAGGGCAAGTACGTCACCTCCCGCAACCTGCGTGAGCGCCTGTACCGCGAGGCCTACCGCAACGTGGCCGTGCGCGTGGAGGACACCGCGACGCCGGACGCGTTCCGCGTGGTGGGCCGTGGCGAACTGGCGCTGGCGGTCATCATCGAGAACATGCGCCGCGAAGGCTACGAGCTCACGGCCTCCAACCCGGAGCCCATCACCAAGACGGTGGACGGCCAGGTCCATGAGCCCATGGAGCTGCTCTTCTGCGACGTGCCGGAGAACAGCGTGGGCGTGGTGACGGAGCGCCTGGGGCCCCGCAAGGGCCGCATGACGGACATGCAGCAGCTGGGCTCGGGCCGCACCCGCCTCCAGTTCCGCATCCCCGCGCGCGGCCTCATCGGGTTCCGCTCGGAGTTCCTCACGATTACCCGGGGTGAGGGCATCATGAGCAGCCAGTTCGACGGCTTCGAGCCGTGGTTCGGCTACATCCCGAAGCGCGCCAACGGCGCGATGGTCTCCGACCGCCTGGGTGACACGGTGCCGTACGCGCTGTTCAGCATCCAGGAGCGCGGTCAGCTCTTCGTGGGCGCGGGCACCACCGTGTACGAGGGCATGATCATCGGCGAGCACGCGCACCCGTCCGAGCTCAACGTCAACTGCTGCCGCGAGAAGAAGCTCACCAACATCCGCGCCGCCGGCCGCGACGAGAACGTCATCCTCGTCCCGCCGCGCGAGATGGGGCTGGAGAAGGCCCTGGAGTGGATCGCCGACGACGAGCTCGTCGAGGTGACGCCCAAGTCCATCCGCATGCGCAAGAAGGCGCTGGCCTCCGGCGAGCGCTACCGCGCCGAGCGCGACCGCAAGCGCGAGGAGCGCGCCGAGGCGGAGTAGTCCTTCGCCTTGAACGCCTGAAGCTTCCAGGGGCCGCCACCCGACACACCGGGTGGCGGCCCCTTCTTCGTTCCGGGGCCGCTAGAAGCCGAAGCGGGCCAGGCGCGCGCGGTAGGGCGTGGAGTTGCTCCGGGCCGCCTGGTCGTCCCAGCCCTTGAACTCCACGTCGTCCAGCAGCCGCTCCGTCTGGCCATTCAGGGTGACGGCGTTGATCAACGGCGCGCCCAGCGAGCCCACGTTGCGGGCCGCGAGCCGGTTCACCGGATCCAGCGCCTCCTGCCGTCCCTGGGAGCAGCTGTCGGTGAAGTAGCAGCCCCGGTCGCAGGTGGCCTTCGAGTTGTAGGCGCCGTGCTTGTTCACGGCCACGTAGATGCGCGGCGCGCCCCGGAACTCGCCCGCGTACTCGAGCTGCGCGTAGGAGTACCAGCCCGACGCGTCGCACGCCGTCTCCAGGTGCGCGGACAGGAAGGCCTGGTCCAGGTACCAGCGGCCGTCGGCATAGTGCACGTCCAGCACCTGGAACTCGGAGTCCCCGTCGTGCGCGAAGACGTTGAAGATGCCCAGGCTGGGGATGCCGTGGTCCTCGAAGTAGGCGTCCAGGTAGAAGATGCGCAGCGTGCGCAGCGCGGAGTTCAGGGGTCGCGCCGCGAAGTAGGCCCGGCGGTCCACGCCCTTCTCTCCCTGGGCAATCCACAGCGTGGGCATGAAGGCCGCGGCCACCTGAAGCTCGCAGCTGTCCCCCAGGCCGTCATGGTCCTCGTCCGGCACCGCGTTCCAGCAGGCTTCGGGTGGCGGCAGGCCGGGGAGTCCCTGCGCCAGCGCGGGGACGGACAGCAACGACAGCATCAGCACCCACGCGCGAGCGCGGGAACGGACGACGGGGGTCATGGGCGTACCTGGAAGGGGCTGCGAGGGTGCCCTCCACGGTGGGCACACGGCCTGGGGAGCTGAATCCGCCCCCCGGTCGCGGCCCGTGTCCGCCGTCCGTCGAAGCGGTGGTAGAAGCCAGGTCCGGTGGAATCGAACGCGGGCAAGCCTCGGGGCCTGTTGTATCCGCGCGCGGATCCCCGCGACTTCGTGCACGTCCGCGTCCTGCCCGCGCAGGACCTGCGCCCCTGGGTCGAGCACTTCTGGGCCGTGCGCTGGGACCTGCGCGGCCAGCCGCCCTCCCTCCAGCAGACCCTCCCCCACCCGTCCGTTCACTGGACCTTCCAGGACGGCACGTCCCGCATCGGCGGTGTGAACCGGGACCGCTTCTCCATCACGGTGGAGGGGCTGGGCGGCGTGTTCGGCATCAAGTTCCGCCCCGGGGGCTTCTTCCCCTTCGTGGGCACGCCCATGTCCGCCCTCACGCAGCGCACCGTGCCCCCGGCGCCGCTGCTGGGCCCGGCGGCGCGCGAGCTGGAGGCGGCCATCCTCGCCACGGACGTCACGCGCGACGCGGACGCGGAGCGCATCGCCCTGGCGGAAGCCTTCCTGCGGGCGCACCGGCCCGCGCCGGATCCGAACGTGGCGCGGGTGCAGGGGCTCATCACACGCATCCTGGAGGACCGCGCGGTGACGAAGGTGGAGGACCTGCTCACGCCGGACGCCCCGGGCCTGCGCACGCTGCAGCGGCTGTTCAACCGCTACGTGGGCGTGAGCCCCAAGTGGGTCATCCAGCGCTACCGGCTGCAGGAAGCCGCGGAGCGGCTGCGCGAATCACCGCCGCCGGAGCTGGCGCGGCTGGCGCTGGAGCTGGGCTACTTCGATCAGGCCCACTTCATCCGCGACTTCCGCCGCGTCGTGGGCCACACGCCCGCCGGATACGCCCGGCAGGCGGCGCGGCGCTGAAGGCTTCAGAACGTGTACTTCACGCGCGGGAACACGGCGAAGGACATGATGTTGGGCCCGATGATGTAGCGCCCGAGCAGGTCCGCGCCGACGGAGAAGTGGTCGAAGGACGTGGCGTACTCCACGCCCACGCCCAGGCCCGCGTTGAAGGCGTTGATGGAGCGGCCCGGGTCGCCCTCGTCCGGATCCACCGGCGTGGGGTCCAGGCGCGTGTAGCCCGCGGTCACCTTGGGCGTCAGGTAGAAGCGGTGGGCCAGCTGCACGTGGTACGCGGCCGTCAGGTTGCCGAAGGCCACCGTGAAGTTGTCCGACAGCGCGCAGACGTTGGAGTCCGGCAGGTAGCCCGCGAAGCAGTTCTGCGCGGACGAGCCCAACGCGAAGTGAGCGCCCAGCGACAGCCGCTCCGTCAGGTCGTAGCCGATGCCCAGCTGCACGTACGACTGCGCGTTGGAGTAGCTGTTCTCGCCGCCCACCGTGAAGAACACCCCGACGTCGGTCTCGGTGAAGAACCCCCGGCGCGGCTCGAACGGGACGCCCTCCGGCGGGGTGGCTCCCAGGGCCGGCGTCGCCAGCGCGAACGCGGCCAACAGCAGCGACTTCCTCACGACTCCTCCCGTCACGTTGTCCTCCTGCTCCCTCGCACTCCGGGCAGCAGCGGCACGGACAGTAGTGATGCCCGGCACGAAACGGCAGCGGGGAAAAACGAAAATGGCGTGGACCGTTTCGTCCACGCCACTTCGGTCTTCCAGTCTACGGATCGCGCCCCGGACTACTCAGCGGCGTCCGCGCCCGAGGGCGAGAACAGCCAGGGGTACGTCACGTTCACCACGCCGCCGCCCTTGGGCTCCGGGAACTTCCAGCGGCGGATGCGGGAGATCATGCACTGCTCCGCCGGGGTGCTGCCCAGCGTGGACTCCGACACGCTGGCGTCCGCCACCGCGCCCGCCGGGTCGATGGTGAAGGCCACCGCGACCTTGCCTGCCAGCGCCGGGTTCTTGTTCAGCTCCGACTCGTAGCAGTACTTGATCTCGTTCTGGTGCCGCCGGATGACCTTGGCGATGACGTCCTTGTCCAGGCCGCCAATCACCGTCGTCTTGCCGGGGATGACCTTGGTGACGGACTTGCCACGGCCGCCCAGGTCGATGCCGCCCGAGCCGCCCGTGCCCCGGCCGTTGCCCTGGGTGCCCAGGCCGCCGATGCCCAGCGCCGTGCCGCCACCGCCGTTGCCCGTACCACGCGAACCCAGGCCGCCCACGCCGTGCGCGTCACCCATGGCCGCGCCGCCCTTGAGGCCGCCCAGCGAGTTGTTGATGCCGGTGCCGATGCCGCCCGGACCGAACACGTCCGACGCGCCACCCTTCATGCCCTTGAGCGCGCCGAGGAGGCCCACCTTGCCCACCACCTGGCGGTCCTTCTCCTTCTTGCTCTTGTCCACCACCGGGGTGCCCGGCTTGGAGGGCGCGGCCTCCTCCTGCTTCGCCTCCTGCTTGCCGAACTTGCCCTCTTCGTCCTTGGCCTTGGCGCCCTCTTCCACGCCGGAGAGCTGGAGCTTCTTCGCCTCCTCCTTCTTCTGCGGGGCGATGAGGAACTTGGCCACGCGCTGCTGGGACTCGAAGACGTCGTCCGCGGACTTCGTCTCCGTGTGCGGCGTCAGCACCATGGCGGTGACGAACGCGGCGGCGGCGAGGATGCAGATGGCGGCGATCTTGAAGAAGCCGAAGTCGCGATCCGCCAGCGACGTCGCCAGGATGGCCGGCGACGGCTTCACGTAGCGCATCACGAACGCCACGGTGCCCAGCGACACCTCCGCCCGGTCATGCAGGCCCAGGGTGAAGAGCTGCTCCTGGTCCGGCGTGGCGTTGTTGAGCTGGCCCGCGGCGCGCAGCGCGTCCTTCGTGCGCACGTCGCCGTTGTTGGTGACGAACACGCCGGAGCCCGCCGGAGCGCGCAGCTCCAGCTTGTCGCCCTTGCTCACCGCGAGCACGTGGCGCTTGCCCACCTGCGGCGAGTACACCGTGAAGGTGTTCTTGGCGCCCTCGCCGATGGTGACCGGCGCGCCGTCCTTGAAGTGCTGGACCTCCAGCATCTGGTCGCCCCAGAGCATGGAGACCTGCAGCACCTTCGCGTCGGGCGTCGGCTGCGCGTCCCGGGGCAGCGGCTCCTGCAGGTGCGGCGGAGGCTGCGGCTTCCGGGCCGCCGCCACCTGGGGAGGCGTGGCCTTGCGCGCCGCCACCGGAGGCGCCGGAGGACCGAACACCGGGGTGGACGTCACGTTCGTCGCCACCTGGGTGCCCAGCGCGCCCGCCGGAGCGGAGCGCGGCGTGCTGACCGTGCCCACCACGTTCGCCGAGGGCGCCGCGTTCATCGCGGGCCGCGGAGGCGGAGGCGCCTGCCGCATGTTCGGAGGCACCGGCGCCGCGTGCGCTGCCGGAGCCGCGTGGGAAACCGCCGGAGGCGGCACCGGAGCCGTGGGTGGCATCACCGGGCGCTGCTGGAACACGCCGGGCTGGGCCACCGCCGCCGCCGGAGCCACCGGCCGGGGCGCGTCACCGAAGAGCACCTCCACCTGCGAGGTGCCCACCGTGAGCACGTCCCCGGGCTTGAGCGCCGTGGGGATGATGAGCTTCTGCCCGGACACCTGGGTGCCGCCTTCACTGCCCAGGTCGATGGCCGTCACGGAGCCATCGTTGTCCACCTTCAGCATCACGTGGAGGTTGGACACGCGCGGATCCTGAATCTTCACCGCCGCCTGGGCGCCCGACCCCACGATGACACTCTCCGCCTCCGAAACCGTCTCCTGGATGGAGCCGTCGGGGGTGGTGATCCGAAGCGTCAAACCGTTTTTTCTCGCCGCCGCCATGAAGTTCTTCCTTCTTCCCTTCCCGTCCCGAAAACGTTCAACGCCACCTGTGCCGTCTAAAGATTGTCCGCTGACTTCTGAAGCTCCGGGTCGAAGTTCTCCCGGACCTTGATGAGACTCTGGAAATCCGTCTTCTTGCGGTTGAGCACGTAGGAGCCTTCCGGCTTCGTGAGCTCGCCCTCGACCGCGACGTCCGTGAAATCAATCACCGTCTTCTTGCGGTACACGGTGCGATCCTCCTCCTGGATGATCTTCACCGAGTCCTTGCCGCTGTCCTGCGCCAGGGCGGGAGCCGCCACTCCCAGTCCGCCCACCATCACCATCGCTGCCAGCAGTCGTTTCATGTGATGTCTCCGCCAGGCCCGCTTCGCGCTTCCATTGCAGGGCTCGCACCAACTCCAAGTCCCTGGATTCTAAGGGAGTCGCCCGGCCGCTTGCACCTGGGGGCCTGGAGGCGGGAAGAAAGTTCTCGTCCTTCCCGCCAGGGCGACTGTTGTTTCTTCAGGGCGCCGGAACAGGCGCGGGCGCCACCTGTCCATTGCCAGACGCTTCGTCAGCGGCGGGAGCCGCCGGAGCCGCTTCCGGAGCCGCCTCGGTGCCTTCGGCCGGAGCGGCCTCCTGCTCGGGCGCGTTGGCGTCCTGGGGCAGCTGGTTCATCACGGACGAACCCGCGCCACCGGTGGCGGCCGCGTCCTTCTTGGGCTCGCCCTCCGCCTCCGCCGTGGCGGCGGCCGGAGCCGGCGCGGGCGGCGGGTTCTTGAGCATGTTCTGCAGGCCGTTCACCTTGGCGGTGATGAGCTGCTTGTCCTGATCCGTGGAGACGGGCAGCTCCTTGCAGCGGTCCAGGAACGCGATGGCCTTCTCGAAGCCCACGCGGTCGGCCGCGTACGCCCAGCCCGCGCCGCACACCGCCTCCGGCTTGTCCGCGGCGCGCGCGAGCACCTTCTCGAACGCCTCGCCCGCGGCCATGCCCTTCTTCGGATCCACGCCCTTCTGGCCGTCCAGCGCGTACGCCAGGTACAGCTGGCCCTCCAGGCCGTCGGGCTCCAGGGACAGGGCCTTGGTGAAGGCCTTCTCCGCGCCCGCGTAGTCGCGGTAGCTCAGCGCCAGGGCGCCCAGGTTGAGGTGGCCGGGCGCGAAGTTGTCATCCAGCGACACGGCCTTCTGGAACTGGGCCAGGGCGCGCGGGCGGTCGTCCATCTTCAGGTAGATCATCCCCAGCGTGTTGGAGATGGCCGGGTCGTCCGGCGTGACCTTGCGCGCGTTGATGACCAGCAACTCCGCCAGGCGGTACTGGCCGCGGTCGTACGCCACCAGCGCCAGCGTCTTGTACGCCTCCGGGTTGTCCTTGCTGCGCGCGAGCACGCGCCGGCCGGTGGCCTCCGCCTCGTCCAGCTTGCCCGCCAGCCGGTACGTCGCGGCCAGCGCGTTGAGCACGGGCTCGTCGTGCTCGTGGCCCGGCGTCTGGAGCGCCTTCGTGTACAGCGACAGGGCCTCGTCCAGCTGGCCCTCGTGCCGGTGCATCAGCCCCAGGTTCATCACCGACGGCGTGTGCGCCGGGTCGATGGCGAGCACCTGCTCGTACGCCGCGCGGGCGTCCGCCGGGCGGCCCTGCTTCTCCGCGATGACGCCCAGGTTGAACCGGGCGTTGAGCGCCTTGGGGTCCAGGGAGACAACCGCCTCGAAGCCCTTGCGCGCGGCGTCCAGGTCCCCGGCCTCGTAGGCCTGCAGGGCCTGGGCGAACTGGCCGTCGGCGTCACCCTTGTCCGCCGGAGCGGCCTTGGGCGCGGCGGGCACGGTGACGGCGGGCTTCTCCACCGTGTTCATCGCGACCGGCGTGGGGCGGGGCCCCGTGGCGCAGGCCGTGGTGAAGGCGAAGGCGAAGGCCCCCGCCAGGAACATCCGCTTGGTGCGAAAGCCGTTCATCCCCGTCGTCCCCATCCCCTTCAACTGGCTGCTGATGTCGATGCTGTGGTTCGTCTTCACGGCTGAACCCCCTCGAGCGACGCGGTGGGCTCGGGCTTCGCGGCCTCCGGCGTCCCTTCCGGAGCGGCGGGCTTCGCGCCCTCGGCGGGCACGGCCTCCGGCGCCGCCGGCGCGACGGTGGGCTTGGGCTCCGCGGAGGCGCTGATGGGGCCGTTGAGGTCCTTCAGCACGCCCGAGGCGATGCGCGAATCACTGCTGCCCCGGTACGTCACCGGCTTCACCTGGGCGTAGGCGCCCGGGCGCAGCTTGTTGATCTGATCCTGCGCGGCCAGCGTCCACTCGCTGTAGATGCCCAGCTCGTAGGCCTTCTGGAGGCCCTTCTCCAGCGCCTCGCTGGACTTCTCCTCCAGCGGCATGGCCAGGTTCTCCAGCTCCGCGCGGTACATGCTGAGCTGTTCGTCATCCAGCCCGGAGGGGTCCGGCGAGTCCATGATGTTGCGGGCGAAGTCCGCGTACGCGAGGCCGATGCGGGTCAGCGCCGCGATGCCCCACTCGCCGGAGCCCGTGGCGAGCACCGCCGCGTACTCCTTCTCCACGCGCAGCATCTCCTTCTGCTTGGCCTGCAGGTCGCGGCGGATGGTGGAGACGCGCGTGAACTTGATGTCGCTGAAGCGCTTCCACGTGGGCTCCAGCGCCAGGAAGCGCGCGTGGCCGTAAGCGTTGAGCACCGCGGTGTCCTTGCGCACGCCCTCCGCCAGCTTGTTCCAGCCGCGCACCAGCTCGTCCTGCGCCTTCTCCTGGCCGCGCACGTCCTTCATCTTCTGGTACGCGAGCAGCTGGTGGTATCGCGCCAGGTACGGCTGCCCCGCGGCGGTGCGCGAGTCACGGCCGTAGTCCTCCACGAAGCGGTCGAAGGCGCGGGCCGCGTCGCCCCACTTCTTCTCCTTCTCCCACACGAGGCCGATGGAGAACGCCACCTGGGGCACGTCCTTGCGGTCCTTGAAGCGCGTCAGGTAGTTGTTCCACGCGTTGACGGCCTTCTGGGACTCGCCCAGGCCGTCGTACCAGACGCCCGCGTTGAAGAGGGCGTCCGCCACCCACGCACCCGCCGCGTCCACCTGCGCCTTGCGCTCGGCGGCCTTCTGCGCGCGCTTGGACTCCGCGTCCTCCACGGCGCCCGGCGTGTCGTCCTTCTTCGCGACCGCGCTGGCCTTCTTCTCCTTGTCCTTCTTGGACTGCGACTCGCGGGCCTTCATCGCCGCGTCGTACTCGGCGACGAAGGACTCGGACATGGCCGCGGCCTTCTTGAACTCGGCGACCTTCTCGTAGAGGCCGGACAGCGTGTAGCGGGTCTGCAGCTCGAAGTTGCTGTTCGGGTACTCCTTGAGGACGCGCTCGCCGGCGGTGATGCCCTTGTCGACCTCACCCGCCTCCTGCGCGATGACCATGGCGTAGGTGAGCGCGCGGTCCGCGTTCTCAGACTTGGGGAACTCCGTGACGAAGGCGAGGAACTCCTCGGCGGCCTTCGCCGGGTTCTTCTCCTTCTTGTAGACGACCTCGTCCACGTACTTGTACTGGCTGCCCTCCACCACGCGGGCCACGCGCAGGGCGAAGTCCGAGCCGGGCTTGGACAGCTTCTTGTTGCCGAGGAACTTCCGCGAGAGCGTGTTGAGCTCCTGCCACTCCTCGCGGCTCTCCAGCACGTACATGGTCAGGTCCGCGGCGTCGCGCGAGCGGCGCTCCTCCGGGAACTTCTCGATGATCTCCCCGAAGCGGCGGGCCGCGTCCACGAAGTGCGCGCGGTCGTAGAGGATGACGGCCGCCTGGTAGCGCAGGTCGATCTCATCCTGGTTGCCCGGGAAGAGGGTGTTGTACGTGTCGCACGCGGCGACCAGCCGGTCCTCGAACTTCGTGAGCGGCTGCTCGGCCTGCTCCTTCGCGTCGCGCTTCACCAGCTTCTGCTTGGCGACGTCGCCCTTGTCCTTCTTCTCGTCGACCTTCTGGCCGTCCTTCAGGTCGCTCTTGGAGAGCTGGCCACGTTCAATCTTGACGAGCTTGTCGTAGGCGAGCACCGCGTTGTACGCGGCGGACTTGCGGTAGGTCTCGTTGGAGACCTCCTTCGCGGAGTCGCGGTCGGGAATCTTGAACGCCACGACGGCGTCGTACTCGCCGGCGGCGGCCTCCCACTCCTCCAGGGCCCAGAGGATTTCGGCGTAGAAGAAGCGGATGTTGAAGGCCGAGTCCGCGACGAACTCCGGGTTGTCGCTGGAGGCGAACGCGTCCACGTACTGCTTGTAGATGTCGCGCGCGAGCCGGTAGGTCTCCACCTGGCGCGTCTTCTGCGCCTCCTGGTGGTACTCGGTCACCATCACGCGCATGGCCTCTTCGGTGACGCTGAAGGCGTTGCGCAGCACGCCCGCGTTGCTCGCGTTGGCGGTCCACCACTCGCCACCCGGGCGGTAGAGGTCCACCATCCGCTTCATCTCCTTGCGGACCTGCTGGCGCTGGCGCAGGCCTTCGAAGGCGCGCACCACGGCCTGCTGGTACTCGGGAGCGTTCGCGCCCATGGGCGCGTCGTCGATGAGCGTGCGGTACACCAGGATGGCGCTGTCGAAGTGGCCCGCGTCCACCAGGCCCGCGGCCGTCTTGGCGAGCAGCCGGCCCTGGCGCTTCGGCGGGGCCTTCTGCTTGAAGTAGGCGAGCGCCTCCTTCGGCTGATCCAGCTGGACGTAGAAGACGGTGAGGTCGTTGAGGGCCTCCGTGCGCAGGTCGCCCAGCTCCTCGCCGCGCTGGCTGGCGTAGTCCACCACCTCGTGGAGCTTCTTCAGGCCCGCGTCCAGGTCGCCCGCGTTGAAGTCACACCAGGACAGCTTGTAGGTCGCGTAGGCGTAGATCTTCGGAACGCCGGAGTCGCGCGCCTTCTCGTAGTTCTCCTTGGCGGGCGCGAGCTTGTTGTTCTCGAAGTAGTGGTTGCCCAGCTGGATGTACGCGTCCGGGACGAACTGCGACTTCGGGAAGTCGCGGATCAGCTCCTCGTAGCGCGCCACCGCGTCCTCGCGGCGGTTGAGCTCGTAGAGGTTGTAGCCCAGGGAGAAGAGGACCTCGTCGCGGGCCGGGTAGTCCGGGTACTCGCTGAGGATGGCCTCGTAGATGCGCATCGTCTCCGCGCGGTAGCGCTCGGACTCGCGGTGGTCCTGCTCCGGGGCGGTGGCCTTCTCGCCGCGCGCCACGGCGGCGTCGTAGGCCTTCTCCGCCGCGAGGAACTTCTCCATCTCCAGCGTGTAGAGGTACTTGGACTTCTCCCAGTAGAGCTCCGACAGGCGGTACTGCATCTCCGCCTTCTGGGTGGACGTCTCCTGCAGCTTGGGGATGAGGCGCTTGAAGCCCTCAATGGCCTCGTCGCGCTTCTTGTCCGCCAGCGCGTCCTTCTTGGAGTCCGCGATGCGCGGCATGTCCGCGAACTTGGCCGTGGCGGGCTTCACCCGCGCCGGGCCCTTGCGCATGTCCTGGGGGGCGACGCCGGGCGGAAGCTCCGCCTTCTTCGCCTCCTCCTTCTTGCTCGCGGCCTCGGCCTTCCTGGCCGCGGCCTTCGCGGAAGAGGACTTCTTCGTCGCCACCTTGCGCGGCGGTGCCGTCTGCTCCGCCGCCTCCCCCACCCCACCGGCCGCGAGCGCGACGCCCACCGCCAGTGCACCGAACCGAAGAACCACCTTCATGCGAGCTCCTGGAGAACCGCGCCTCGCCATCCTGGGAAAACTTCTGCCCAGTGGGGAGGGACGACGGAAAGTAGACGCGGGTACCCAGATTGAGAAGTGGCCCGGAACGTGCCTTGTGCCCCGGCGTACGCGATCACGCCGGCCCACCTTTCAGGACTCAACATCACGCCAGAAGGCCCCGTCCCCGTGACGCGATGTCACGGTGGCGGGGCCTCGAGGGGTGCTGCCGGTGGCTGTCAGGTGGGCCTGGGGCCTACCCCTGCTACTTCTCCTGCCGGGCGGGGCAGCCCCGCTTGAGCGTGTACTGGTAGTAGCCGATCTCGTCGATCCAGAACTCGCCCTGGAAGCGCCAGTAGTTGTAGTCCGCGCCGGGCATCTTGGGGCGGTAGAGCGTCTGGCGGGTGAGCAGCGCCTTCTGGTCCACGCCCTCGGAGAAGAGGTCCTTCTCATCCAGCGCGGTCTGCACGCGGATGATCTCCGCCTGGTCGGAGAAGGTGCGGAGGTTGTCCGCGGCCTCCTTGATGCGGTTCTTCGCCAGCGTGCCGCCCACCTGGAGCAGCGTGGTGCGGATGTCCTCGAGCGACGCCACGGTCTGCGCGGCGAACGGCGTCCCGCGCCAAGGGCCCTCGCTGATGGCGCGCTTCTCCTGGTCCACGCGGGACAGGGTCCGCATCACTTCGCGGATGCGCTCGTTGTTGCGGATCCACAGGTACACCGCGCGCGGCAGGCGGCGGTTCTCCGAGGACACCATGTTGAAGGCGTTGATGGGCGCCACGTCGTCGCCGGTGAAGGGCTCCAGCTGCTTCGCCATGGGGCCGTAGCGCTCGTCGAACGCGGCGAGCGTCGTCTTCACCTCGTCGTAGAGGCACGAGTAGTAATAGACGGTGGCCTTGAGGATCCACGACTCGGGCTGGAAGGCGCCCTCGAACTGCGGCGCGTGCAGCGCCTGGAGGCTGCCCAGCGCGCCGCCGAAGTCCTCGTTCTGGAAGCGGGCGAAGCCGTTCTCGAACAGGGCCTGGTCCCAGAAGCGCGCGTAGCGGGGCACGCCCTCGTACGCCTTCACCGCGTCCGAGTATTCACCGCGGCGGTAGTGCACGCGGCCCAGCGCCAGGAGCGCCAGCTCGCGCGTCTCCGGCAGCTCCACCTGCGGCTCCTTGGTGTTGAGCACGGCCTGGAACGCGGCGATGGCCTCCTTGTCCAGCGTGTCCCCTTCCCCGGGACGGCCCGGGAAGCGCGGGTCGGCGAGCACCGTGCCCAGGAGGTAGCGGGCCTTCGCGTAGACGCGGCTGTCGGCGGGCACGGCCTCCAGCAGCGAGCGGGACTCCTCGAAGCGCATGCGGCGCTGGCTGGCGGTGCCGACCAGGTAGTTGATGCGCGCCAGGACCTCCTTGGGCAGCGTGACCCACTGGTCGCGCACCTCGTCGGTGTAGGCCTGGTTGAGGATGCTGGGGATGAGGTTCTGCTCATCCAGCCGCTGCTGCATGTCCACCAGCCCCTCGATGGCCTTCAGGTACGAGGGGTGCTTGGGGCCGGCGTTGACGATGGCCGCGTAGGAGATGAAGGCCGCGACGGGCAGCTCCTTCTTGGCGAAGGTCTGCGCCAGGTAGAACTCGGCCTTGCCCTTCAGGTCCGCGTCCTCCCCTTCCGCAAGCTGCGCGAAGAGGGGGGCGGCGGTGTCGAGCTTGCCCTCGTTGAAGGCGGACAGCGCGCGGTTGTAGGTGCCCACGTCCTGCTGGGCGAACGCGGCGGCGGGCACGGCGAGGGGCCCGAGGACGACGAGGAGTCGGAGCAGTCGGGACATGGCTAGAAGAGCACCGAGAAGCCAGCGTAGAAGCTGACGTTGTTGAGGACGTCCGACGAAGGCTCGGCGACGAGGTCCCGCCCGAGGATGATGTCCTCGCGGTAGTTCTTCTTCGTCTTCGGGTCCACGCCGTCGAACTTGGAGACCTGGCAGCTGCCGCTCAGGTTGAGGCCGTCGAAGGGCTGGTTGGCGGCACGCGCGGCCTCCAGCGCCTCGAAGTCCGCCAGGTTGCAGCCGTCCACCTTGTCCACGCGCGCGGTGTAGATGAGGTCGCGCACCTCCAGGCGGATGGCGTAGGACTCGCCGAACTGCACGCGGAAGCCGCCGCCCACCTCACCCAGGAACTTGTTGCCCGTGTCGCCGAAGCGCGCGGGCACCTGGTACGTCTGGCCCTCCACCTCGTTCGCCACCTCCGGGCGGATGAGGTGGCGCGTCTTGCCGATGCCCGCGCCGCCGCTGAGCACCAGGCTGAACTGCGCCAGCGAGTTGTTGAAGAAGGCGAACTTGCCGTAGAGCGGCGTCACCTCCACGCCCGCGTGCGCGCCCCACTGGAGCAGCAGCGACGACGCGGCCTGGGCCTGCTCGCGCACCTTGTCGATGAGCTCCAGGTTGAAGTCGCTCTCGTCGGAGTACCAGTTGTACTGGCCGCCCACCTGGAGGGCGAAGTTCTCCTGCAGGTGGTAGACGTAGTGCAGCGCGGTGCCCACGTGGTTGGTGAACTTGCCGTTCACCTGCACGACGCCGGGGTACAGCACCAGCTCGTGCTTGCCCTCGTCCGCGAAGCGCTTCTTCTGGACGATGTGGACGTTGACGTTCGGGTTGTAGAGCGGCGCGCCATTCACCAGCCGCTGCTGCTGCGCGTCCGTGGTGCGCGGCGCCTCACCGGAGTCCAGCACCGGCGCGTCCGCGGGAGGAGTGGCCGCCGGAGCCTGCGCCTCTGGAGCCTGGGACGACGACGGCGTGCCGCCCGTGTCGTCCTCTTCAGGGGTGGCGGGCGCGGACGGCCGGGCCGGCGCCGCCTCCGGAGACGTCTGGGGAACGGCGGGCGCGGCGCGCTCGGTGCGCTGGCGCTCCGGCGGTTCCGCGGGTGAAGGAGAGGCCGGCGCGGTCGCATCCGGACCCGGAGCGGCCGGCGGCTGCGCCGGGGCGGCGCCTTGCGCGAACGCGAGGGCAGGCACCGCGGCGACGAGGAGCGCGATGGAACGGAAGGGTCGCATAGGAAGGGGTCAGAAGGAGAAGGTGTAGCCGAGGTCGAACTGCACCAGGTGCGTGAGGCCCGGGCTGCCGGCGGGCTCGCCGGTGGCCTTGCCGGCCTCCCAGTCGTCGCGCAGCAGGTTCACGCTGTAGCTGTCCTTGAAGATCCAGTCGCGCAGCTCCAGCCGGATGCCGTGCTGCTCCTTGATGAAGAAGCGGAAGCCCAGCGCGGCGGACACCACCGGCGCCACGCGCGACTCCTTCACCCAGTAGTTCTCCGTGGCGCTGCCCCGGTCCGTCACGTCCGTGCGGTTGTCACAGACGCCCGCGGCCCGGTCCACCACCTGGGTGCACTGGATGACCGACTGGCGCTTGAGGTTGGTGAGGCCGCCGCCCGCCCAGAGGTACGTCTGGAAGTGCACCGGGATGTCCGCGACGAGGGAGATCTTCCCGTAGATGGGAGCCCACCGGGCGCCGACGACGCCGTGCAGGTTCATCCGCCACATGTCCTCCAGCTCGTCCGTGACGCGCTTGTCCTCGCGGTCCAGGAAGGACTCGGAGATGGAGCGCGCCAGGCCCGTGTGGCGGCTGGCGGCGTAGCCCGCGCGCGCCTCCAGCGCGAACGTGTCGAAGAGGTTGTAGGCCAGGCCTACGTTGAAGAAGTAGTGCGCCGTCAGGTGCGTCTGCACTGGCAGACCCACGGACAGGGACAGCTCCGGATGGCCCGCGGGCTTGTAGAGCCGGTTGCGGACGACCGCCGAGTCCAGGACGCCGTCTTCCTGTGCGGCGGCGCCGAGCGCCGTCAGCGAGAGGCTCAGCGCGGCGAAGACGCGAAGCGTGCGTGCGTTCATATCTCCTGCCCGGCCCGGGGGTGGGCCGTTGGGTGATCCGGAGGGCAACCCGTCTGCTTGGACGGCGAGGCTCCGGCGTGGGACAGCCATGTGAGCACGGCGCCCCTTCACCGCAAGCGGATCCCAGCGGCAGTCGGTAAAGTTTTCGCCCTTTGTCGCCAGGGCGACCATCACTCAACGTTTCCAGGAGGATGCGGGGCCTCGCGCCTCCGGAAACGACGAACGCCCCGCCCGGGACCCGAAGGTGCCGGAAGCGGGGCGTCGAGCGGGGCGCGGTGAAGCGCCCCGGCGTCAGCGGCTGCGAATCAGCGCGCGGCCTTGTGCTGCGCGCGCATGGCCACCTTGATGGAGGGGCGCACGATGACGATGCCGTCGTTGTGGCCGGCCACCGCGCCCTTGACGAGCACCAGGCCCTTCTCCACGTCCACGTCCACCACGGTCAGGTTCTGCGTGGTGACGCGCTCGACGCCGTAGTGACCCGGCATCTTCTTGTTCGGGTACGTACGGCCCGGCGTCTTACGCTGACCGATGGCGCCCGGGTGACGCTGATACTCGTGCGTACCGTGCGTCTTGGTCTGCGAACCCTTGAAGCTCCAGCGGCGCATGACGCCGGAGAAGCCGCGACCCTTGGTCACGCCCGTGACGTCCACCAGCTCGCCCTTGGCGAACATGTCCGCCTTGATGGCGTCGCCCACGTTGAAGCCCGCGGCCTCCTCGGCCGTGACGCGGAACTCACGCAGGTGGCGGCGCGGCGTGGCGCTGGCCTTCTTGAAGAAGCCGAGCTGCGGCTTGTTCAGGATCTTCTCGCGGATTTCGCCAAAGCCCACGGTCACCGCGGAGTACTGATCCTTCTCCGGGGTGCGCTTGCCGACCACCAGACAGGTGTTGACGTCGATGACCGTCACCGGAACGAGGTTGCCCTCGTCGTTGAACACCTGGGTCATGCCGATCTTCTTGCCAATCAGACCCTTCACGTCGTCCTCACAGCGAGCGCCCGTGGCGCTGAAAGCCCAATGAAATCAATGAACTGGCCTACACGCGTCCCCGCGGCCGCCAGGAAGCGGCGCAAGATAGCAAACACGTCCCCTACGTCAAGCACCAAGGGTGGGCGTCCCCCTCACTGCGCGACATCCAACCGCGGGTAGTAGGGGTCGAGCTGCTTATCCGCGATGCGCTGGGCATACACCTCTTCGCCGAGGAGGAACAGGGCTTGATCCAGATAATCTTCCGCGCCCTTGATCTCCTCCTCCTTGGCGGCGATGGCCTGGTCGAGCTCCGCCATCTTGGCGTCGTGCTCCCGCTTCTGCTCCGCGGCGGCGTCCTCCAGCTCGATCAGGCGCTTGTGCGCCAGGATGCCGGCCGCGCCGGGCTGACCGGGGGCGGGCGTGAGGGCGGAGGACAGCTGGGCCTCCCAGTCCTCCACCTCGCGGGCCAGGCGCATCTGGGCGATGCGGTTCTTCTTCAGATTCTGCCGGGCGGTGTCCAGCTTGACGGGGTCCTGGGTGGTCATCTCCAGGTCCGCGAGCTTCGCCTCCAGCTTCTTGAGGCCCGCCACGGCGTAGCGCAGGTCGGCGCGGCGCGTGTCCAGCGTCTTGCGCAGCCCCTTCACCTTGCCTTCCACGGCCGTCACGGCCTTCTGGAACCGGCCGGTGATCTGCTTCTGGGCGGCGCACTCGTCCTCGTGCTGCGCCAGGAAGTCCTGAAAGGCCACGTCCTCGTCGTTCATCTCCGCTTCCAGCGCCGCCAGCTCGTCCCGGCGCGCCTCCAGCACCTCTTCGGCGCGGTAGACGCGTTCCATGGAGCGGGGGCAGTTCGGCTTGCCCGGGAGGACGTCCCGGGCCAGGTCGCCGAGCTGGAAGATGAGATCGTTGTAGCTCTCCTTCGCCATGGGCGGAGTCATACGCCCAAGTCGCCAGGACTGTCACCGGCCGAGCGCGTCCGAAAAGCGCCCGGCCCTGTCACCTCCCTCAGGAGTCCGCGGGGGCCGCGATGGCCTGGGACTCGCCCCGCCGCACCGCCGCCAGGGCGCCTTCCGCCAGGGCGAGCAGCTCCCGCGCGCGGTCCTGCTCCTCGGTCCGGTTGAGTTCGCACACCCACGCGGACGACAGGTCCGCGTGCTGGCGAGCCATCTCCGCGGTGGTCTCGTAGCGCGCGGCCGACGCGCGGGCGAAGGCCCCCTCCCGGCGCAGCTCCAGCACCGTGTCCGGATCCAGATCGATTTCCTCTGGAGGCACCGGCAGCGGCCCGCGTCCCAGCGCCGCCAGCCGGGCCAGCAGCCGGGACGCATGGGCGCGGCAGAACGCGGCCAGCACCATCAGCCGCGCCCGGACCCGCGCGTCGTTCATGCGCTCCGCCAGCCCCGTCATGCGACGAGCTGACACCACTTCCGCCTCCCACGCGGCGGCCAGTGCAGCGGCCAGCCGGGTATGCCTCGCACCCATCAGCGTCCCTCCCCCACCCTCGTCAGACGCAAGCTAGGAACGCAGCTGGGGCAATTCAACCGACCGCACGAGCAACCATCCAATAAAGCCCCACCCCCGCGAGGCAGATGGATGACAGGCGCACAACCTTCGAGTGCAACCGGGGCCTGCGCTGGACGATGCGCAGCACGGGCACCAGGAAGGCCACCACCGCCGCCTGCCCCAGCTCCACGCCCAGGTTGAAGCCCACGAGCGCGGACGCCGCGCCAGCCCCCAGCCCGTAGCCGCCGAGCACGCTCGCGAAGCCCAGCCCGTGCACCAGGCCGAACAGGAAGGTGAGCCCCGCGCGGTGCCCGTGCCGGCGCAGCAGCAGGTTCTCCAGCGCCATGTAGAGGATGGAGGCGGCAATCGCGGCCTCGGCCCACCGCGTGCCCCGCGCGCTCAGCGTCACCCAGCCCAGCGAGGTGATCACCAGCGTCAGCGAGTGCGCCAGCGTGAAGGACGTCACCAACAGGAGGATCCGCCGGAACGTGCCGCCCACGAGCAACACGGCGAAGAGGAACAGGAGATGATCCGCGCCCGCCAGGATGTGGCGGATGCCCTCGCCCACCCAGCCGGCGAAGCCCTCCACCGCCGCGGGCGCGACCTCCACCTCATGGGCGTGGACGGCGGCCGGCCCCAGCAGGACCAGGGCCAGGCACACCACCCGGGCGGCAGCGGGAAACGGCTTCATCGCGCGAAGGAGCCTGCCCTCCGCGCGCCCTGCCCGTCCACTCCGGGATGATCCGCCCTACTCGCGCACGAACTCCAGGTGCACCTGCTGGCGGCCGGAGAGCCCGCCGTGGTGCGCGCCGCAGCGCGGACAGACCATGGGAAGATCCCACTCCCACGAGGCCTGCACCTCTTCCCCGCAGCAGACCATGGGAAGCGTGCGCAGCTCCTCTTCATCCGGAGGCAGCGGCCG
Organism: Corallococcus macrosporus; assembly: GCF_017302985.1. Taxonomy (NCBI): domain Bacteria; kingdom Pseudomonadati; phylum Myxococcota; class Myxococcia; order Myxococcales; family Myxococcaceae; genus Corallococcus; species Corallococcus macrosporus. The sequence continues at coordinate 118,031 of NZ_JAFIMU010000003.1, read as the reverse complement.
GGGCAGCGGCTCCGGGGCCACCGACACGAAGGTGGGCCGCGGGTTGTGCGACAGCGTGCGCTGCACGTACGCCAGCTGCTCGTACCTCACGTGGTTGGCCCACGCGCGCGCCATGTGCTCCACGTGCGCGGACTGATCCGGCGTGAGCCACGCGTCCGGCAGCGCGCGGTGGCCACAGTAGAGGCAGTGCCAGGAGGGAAGCTCCTCCGCCGTGTACGCCTCGTGGAGGTTCTCGAAGGGGAAGTAGCCCGCGAGCAGCCGCTGCAGCATCCCCGCGTCGTGGCGGCTGGGCCGCGTCTTGAAGGAGCGCTGGCAGCGGGGACATTCGCGCCGCACGAAGCCCGCCTTGTCCCGCGGCAGCTCCAGCCACGCCATGTCCAGCTCCGGCAGGTTCACGCCATCCCCCGCCGGCGGCCCAGCGACGCGACGCCCAGCACGAACGCGATGAGCGAGAACACCAGGAGGAGGTGCACCCACTGCCCCTCCGTCGAACCGGTGATCAGCCCCATCACCCACAACACCATCAAGATGATGCCCATGGTCCAGTACACGCCACGCCTCCCGCCACACTGAAGGTCCATGAATCAGACCGGGCGCAAGCTAGGAACGCGGAGGCACCGCGGCAACAGGTGGAGCTTTCTGCAGGGTCAGGTTGGGAAACAAACTTCCCAGGCCGGGCATTTTTTCCGGCCACCGTGGGCCGCGCCGGACCTGTTTCAGCCCCTCTCTTAAGGATCCGTGAGGCAACCCGCGCACGCCACGTACGCTGGCACGTTGCCTGCTTAGCCGCTGGGTGTGGGCGAGTCAGCGGGCGCGGGGAGTTGGGGCGCCAGGGGAGGGCGAGATGCGGGGTTGGACGGTGGCGATGGCGGCGGCGGTGGTGCTGGTGGGGACGAACGCGATGGCTTTCCCGGTGCAGGTGCCGGTGGGTGCCCAGGGTGAAGCGCCGGACGTCGCGGCCCTGCGGGCGCAGCTCGCGGAGAAGGATGCGCAGCTCAAGGCGGCCCTGGCCCGCCTGCAGCAGTACGAGGACGAGGCGGACTACCTCCGCGCGGAGCAGATGGGCGTGGCCGAGGCCGTGCGCGCCTCCGGGCTCCCGGAGCGGCAGCAGCGCCGGCTGGCGGTCTCCATCGTCCGCGAGGCGGAGCGCAACAACCTGGATCCGCTGCTGGTGGTGGCGCTGATCCGCTGCGAGTCCTCGTTCAACAACTACGCGGTGTCCGGGGTGGGCGCCATGGGCCTCATGCAGGTGATGCCGGACACGGGCAAGTACCTGGCGGAGAAGTCCGGCTACAAGCTGGGCCGCCACACGAACCTCTTCGACTTCGAGACGAACGTGAACCTGGGCACGGCCTACCTGGCGGACCTGATCAGCCGCTTCGGCTCCGTGGAGGGCGCGCTCGTCGCCTACAACGCGGGCCCCGGGCTGGCCAAGCGCATCCTGGCCAAGAAGGAGAACCGGGTGAAGTTCATGGCCGGCTATCCCGCCAAGGTCGTGAAGGAATTCCGCAAGCTGAAGGCCCAGCAGGAGCGCGCCATCAGCCTGCGTGCCGAGCAGACGACAACCGACCGCAAGGGTTGACCGTTTCGTGACACGCGCTTCGCCCGGTCGCCAACACTCCGACCGAAGTTGCAAGCCCGCCACTGACCGAATCTTTCCGGAAGGTGCAGTGTTCGGCTCCGGCTGTGCACCCCCACGACATCGTGGGGCCCCCCCGGACCCCACGCGGTCCGGAACGTGCGTCAGCCGCCATTCACCATCGCAGGCGGCACACACGTGCACACCTCAGCGGGAGCGCGCAACATGACTGGGCTTCGGATTCATCAGGAGCAGGAGGCGGCGGGTCGGATCACCCTGCGCCTGGAAGGTACGCTGGACGGCCGCACGGCCCAGGAGCTGCGCAACTCGCTCCAGGCGCTGGGCCAGAGCGAGGTCGTCCTGGACTTCGCGCACCTGCGTGAGTTCAAGGACAGCGCGGTGGGCGTGCTGACCCACGGCCTGAAGGAAGGCGCCGTGGAGCTGCGCGGCCTGGCCACGCACCACGAGCGGATGTTCCGCTACTTCGGCGTGCTGTCCTCGCCGACGACGCACCGGGCGTACTACACGCCCGAGGACATCCTGTCCGTCTGAGCAACGGGTAGGGCCCTCCGGGCCGTGTGAATCCCCGGATCATGCGCTCGCGCCTCCAAGGCAGGCGGGCATCCGGCGTGGAACACGGGCGGCCTGGAGGGGTGCCGGCTTGCGGTCGCCTGGGCTAGAGTCCGCGCCCAGGATGACCCAGCCCGCTCGCGTCCTCGGTCCAGTTCCCTCCCCTGCCTCCGCGCGCGCGGTGATGGAGCGGCTCGCCGCCCAGCTTGGCCGCGCCGTGCAGGGCAAGCCCGAGGAGGTCCGCCGCGTCGTCACCTGCGTGGTGGCTGGCGGGCACCTGCTGCTGGAGGACATGCCCGGCGTGGGCAAGACGACGCTGGCCGAGGCCCTGGCCCGCGCGTGCGCCCTGTCCTTCTCCCGCATCCAGTTCACCGCGGACCTGCTGCCGGCGGACATCCTGGGCGCGCAGGTGTTCCACGCGCAGACGGCCACCTTCTCCTTCCGGCCCGGGCCGCTGTTCCGGCAGCTGGTGCTGGCGGACGAGCTCAACCGCGCGCCCCCGCGCACCCAGTCCGCGCTCCTGGAGGGCATGGCGCAGGGCCAGGTGTCCCTGGACGGTGAGACGCACCCCCTGCCCTCCCCCTTCACCGTCGTCGCCACCCAGAACCCGGTGGACTTCTCCGGCACCTATCCGCTGCCGGACTCGCAGCTGGATCGCTTCCTCGTGCGCCTGTCCTTGGGCCACCCGGCGCCGGACGTGGAGGCGCGGCTGCTCACCACGCGCGGCGCGGCGTCCCCGCTGCCGTCGGTGGAGGCGGTGACGGGGCCGGAGGAGCTGGCGTCGCTGCGCGCCTTCGCCCAGGACCTGAAGCTGGACGCGGCGGTGGCGGAATACGTGGTGCGGCTGGCGCGGGCCACGCGCGAGCACGGCGACCTGGAGCGCGGCGCCTCCACGCGCGCGGTGCTGGCGCTGGGGGCCGCGGCGCGGGCCCAGGCCCTGTGGGACGGACGCGACTTCGTCACCCCCGGCGACGTGCGCGCCATGCTGGTGCCCTGCTGGGCGCACCGCGTGCTCCTGCGCAGCGCCGTGCAGGGCGTGTCCGCGAGGGACGAGGCGGCGCACCTGGTGGAGGAGATCGCCCGCAAGGTGGCGGCGCCCCGGTGAAGGCCCCCGCCCGCCCCTCCTTCAAGGCGCGGCTGCGCGCCTGGCTGCGTCCGCCTCGCACCCTGACGGTGACGAAGACGGGCCGCACGTACCTGGTGGTGACGTTCGGCGTGGGGCTGGGCGCGCTCAACACGGGCAACAACCTGCTCTACCTGCTCCTGGGCCTGCTGCTCAGCATGGTGGTGGTGTCCGGCGTGCTGTCGGAGCGCTGCCTGCGCGACCTGACGGTGCGCCGGGTGGGCGCGGACGCGGCCTTCGCGCGCGAGCCCTTCGCCTACCGCTGGGCGGTCTCGCGCAAGGCGGGCCACGGCTTCGCGCTGACGTTCAGCGAGGACCTCTCCCCGCTCACCGGCGCAGGGAAGCTGGGCCACCTGCCCGCGGGAAAGGAGCACATCGTCCGGGCGGACCTGGCCGCGCCGCACCGGGGCCCCGTGCGCCTGTCCGGCGTGCGCGTCACCACGACGTGGCCCCTGGGCCTGTTCGCCAAGACGCGCGTGTTCTCGCTGGAGGGGATGCTGCTCGTGTACCCGCGCCGCGGCTACGCCTGCAAGGAGCCGGGGCCCGCGGAGAAGGGGCCTCGCGGCGAGGCGGGCAGCCCGCGCCACCTGGACGGCACCGGTGACGTCGCGGGCCTGCGCGAGCTGGCCGCGAACGAGGACGCGCGCCGCATCCACTGGCTGAAGAGCGCCACGGCGGGACGCCTGCTGAAGGTGGAGCGCGAGCGCGAGGAGCGCCGCGTGTGGAAGCTCGCGCTGGAGACGGGCCTCACGGGCGACGCACTGGAGCGCCGCTGTGAAGAGGTCGCCGCCCAGGCGCACCAGCTCCTGGACGCGGGGCACGAGGTCGGCCTCCAGTTGCCGGAGCGCACGCTGCGGCCGGCGGCGGGGGCCTCGCAGGAGCGCCGCATCCTCCAGGCGCTGGCGTGGGAGGGCTTCGAGGACGTGGACACTGCTGGGGCGGACTCCCGGGAGGCCGCGTGAAGCGCCCCCTGCGGCTGAGGCTCGTCCTGCGCGACCTGGCGGCGGGCTCCGCCTTCGGCGCCATGGCCGTGTCCGGGCAGCTGCCCCTGTGGGCGCTGGGCATCTTCCTGGGGGCGCTGGTGCTGGCGCTGTGCGACGTGCGGCTCGTCGCGCGCCACGCCCGCCTGTCCGCGCTGGGGCTCATGGTCGCGGCGGTGCTGCTGGGGCTCCAGCTGACGTCCGGCGCGATGAACGCGGTGGTGGCCGCGTGCTCCTTCGCGGGCCTCATCGCCGCGCAGCGGATGCTGTCCACGCCGGACGCCGCGGCGGAGGGCCAGACGCACCTGACGGGCCTGTTGATGGTGGCCGGCGGCGCGGCGCTGTCCGGCGACATGACGTACGCGCTGTGCCTCATCGCCTTCGGGGTGCTGGCCAGCCTGGCGCTGGCGCTGGGCGTGGTGGAGGCGGCGGTGCCGGACGGCGAGCCCGTGCCGGTGCGCGCGGTGATGCGGCCGCTGTCTTCCGGCCTGGCGTTCGCGGTGGCCGGCGCGGTGGCCTTCTTCGTCCTCTTCCCGCGCCTCAACTGGGCCATGGTGGGGCCGCGCTCGGCGCCGGGCCTGGGCGCGGTGAGCAGCGCGGGCTACTCCAACACCGTGCGGCTGGGCGGCGCGGGCACCATCAAGGGCAACCCGCGCGTGGTGCTGCGCGCCACGCTCACGCCGGATCCGGAGCGCGACGCGCTGGACGCCTACTGGATGGGCCGCACCTACGACACCTTCGACGGCATCGAGTGGACGAACGTCGTCGGGGCGAAGCAGACCGAGCGGCAGATCACCCTGCGCCCCGCCACCGACACGCTCCTGCACCAGCGCATCGAGCTGCTGCCCGCGTACGGCGCGCGCACGCTGATTGCCCTGGAGATGCCCTCGCGCCTGGGCAACGCCATCGCCCACACCCCCACGGGCACCCGGAGCACCCCCGTGCAGCTCCAGGGCGGCGGCGAGGTGCGCTTCACCGTCACCGCGCCCTCGTACACCTACGAGGCCTACAGCCTGCCCCCGGACGCGAAGACGGGCATGTCCGCCGGCCTGGTCCAGGCGGAGCGCGACCAGTTGCTGGCGCTGCCGGAGCACCTGGATCCGCGCGTGGGCCCGCTCGCGGCGCGGGTGCTCCAGGGAGAGAAGGAGCCGCTGGCCGCGGCGCGCAAGCTCGCGGCCTTCCTGCAGAAGGACTACGCGTACACGCTGGAGCAGGCAGGCGTCCCGGAGGATCCGCTCGCGGACTTCCTCTTCGTGCGCAAGGCGGGGCACTGCGAGCACTTCGCCACCGCGCTCACGCTGATGCTGCGCACGCAGGGCATCGGGGCGCGGCTCGCCACGGGCTTCTACGGCGGCGCGCGCGTGGACGGCGGGTACCTGGTGCGCGCGGGCGACGCGCACGCCTGGACGCACGTGCTCGTGCCGGAGCGGGGCTTCGTCACCGTGGACGCGACGCCGCCGTCGAACCGCACGAGCCAGGGCTCCGTGCTGCTGGAGAAGCTGCTCGCGTTCTATGAAGCGGTGGAGGCGCGCTGGCGCAACTCCGTCGTCGACTACTCCTTCCGCGACCAGTTCGAGCTGGCCAGCTCCCTGGTCCGTCCGCCGCGCCGCCCGGCCGGGGCCCCCGAGAAGGAAGCCCCCAGCCGCCTGCCCCCGCCGCGCGCGTGGGCGACGGCCGCCATCGTGGCCTTCGTCGTCTGGCGCGCGGGCCGCTTCATCTCCCGCTGGACGGGCCGCGCCCCCGCGCTGGAGGCCACGCGCTTCCTTGACCGGGTGGACGCGCTGCTCCAGCGCGCCCACGTGCCGCGCTTCGAGCACGAGACGCTGGAGGACCTGACCACGCGCCTGGCGCGCGACGGCCACCCGCTGGCGCTGGCGCTGACGCCCCTCACCCGCCGCTACCTGGAGGCCCGCTTCGGCGGCCAGGCGTTGCGCGAGGGAGAGGCCGAGCACCTGTTCGCCACCTTGCGCCGCGCGCTGGACGCGGAAGCCGCCCGCCGCGCCGTGAAGCCTGCCGGACAGGCGGGCCCTACCGCCCGCGCCTCCTGAGCGGAAGAGAAGTGCCCTCCGCACGGAAGCCCGCTTCCGTCGCCGGTCGCCCGCCCTCCCCAGGAACGCCCAGCCGAGGTGGAGAAATGTCGTCACCATCGGCGGGCGGCGCCATTAAGCCTTTCAGCGAACCTCCGTCGCGATAGCCATCGCGACGTGCGCTCGAGGGCCGTGAGCCGTGCATTTTCTCCCCTCCCAGACCCGCGGTTTTCCTCTCGGCCACGGGTAACGGTTACAGACCGTTCACGAGTGGCGCCGTTCTGCGTCTTCCAACCCCTCGGAGACACACGCGAATACATCCAACCCCGGTTGGCATCCCGGTTGCTCAGGGCAGACACGTCAAGTTGTAGGACTTGAACCCAGAGCACCTTTCAAGCGCCTCCGCCGCGGCAGGAGGCCCGATTTGGAGAATCCATCCATGCAGGCTTCGACCGAGCAGTCTTCCAACTCCGGCTCCCTCGCGATGTACCTCTCGGAGATCAACCAGTACTCGCTCCTGAAGGTGGAGGAGGAGCAGGAGCTGGCGCGCCGGTTCATCAAGGGAGACCTGGCCGCGGGCCACCGGCTGGTGACCAGCAACCTGCGCTTCGTGGTGAAGGTCTCCTACGAGTACCGCTCCTACGGCATCAAGATGTCGGACCTCATCCAGGAGGGGAATATCGGCCTGATGAAGGCGGTGCAGAAGTTCGACCCGGACAAGGGCATCCGCCTCATCTCGTACGCGGTGTGGTGGATCCGCGCGTACATCCAGAACTACATCCTGAAGAGCTGGTCGCTGGTGAAGCTTGGAACCACGCAGGCGCAGCGCAAGCTGTTCTTCAGCCTGGCGCGCACGCGCCGGGAGCTGGAGAAGCTGGGCAGCGGCGAGGCCGTGGTGAACGTGGACGAGATTGCCCGGAAGCTCCATGTGAAGCCCGGCGAGGTGCGCGAGATGGAGCAGCGCATGGGCGGCCGCGACCTGTCCCTGGACGCGCCCATGGGCGAGGACGGCGGCAACAGCCACGTGGACTTCGTGGTGAGCGCCGCGGCGCCCCAGGACGACGAGTTCGCGGACAAGGAGGAGGCGGGCCTCATCAACAACCGCGTCCGCACCGCCCTCATGCGCCTGGATCCGCGCGAGCGCTTCATCATCGAGCAGCGCGTGATGAACGAGCGCCCCATGACGCTCAAGGAGCTGGGCGAGCACTTCGGCTTCTCCCGCGAGCGCGCGCGCCAGCTGGAGATCCGCGCCAAGGACAAGCTCAAGTCGGAGCTGGCCGCCCTCATGGCGGAGGTGGATCCGGAGACGCTGGCCGCCCAGGGCTGAAAGGGGCTGTTTTCGCGCCCCGGCGGAGACCCTGCTACAACGGGCCACCTGATTTCCTGTCAGGAGTGCCTGCTTGTCCCACGGTTCCCCGCCGGTCGTCGATGATCGCGTCCCCATTGCGGAGGCGCATGGCTCCGCCCCGCACAAACCCTATGTGCCCCCCGAGCAGTCGCCCGCGGAGCTGACGATCCGCGGCCTGGTGCTCGGGTCGGTGCTGGGCATCGTGTTCGCGGCGTCGTCCGTGTACCTGGCCATCAAGGTCGGCCTCACGGTGTCCGCGTCCATCCCGGTGGCGGTGCTCTCCATCGCCATCTTCCGGGCCCTGGGGCGCTCCAGCATCCTGGAGAACACCATCGTCCAGACGACGGGCTCCGCGGGTGAGTCGCTCGCGTTCGGCGTGGCGGCCGCGCTGCCCGCGCTGCTCATCCTGGGCTACGACATCAGCCTCACGCACGCGTTCCTCACCGCCGCGCTGGGCGGCGTGCTGGGCGTGCTGATGATGATTCCGCTGCGCCAGGGCCTCATCGTCCAGGAGCACGGCAAGCTCACCTACCCGGAGGGCACCGCCAGCGCGGACGTGCTCATCGTCGGTGAGCAGGGCGGCACCAACGCGCGCACGGTCATCCTGGGTTTCATCATCGGTGGCGTCTACAAGTTCGCCTACTCCGGGATGAAGCTCTTCAAGGAGGCCATCGGCACGCCCATCAAGGGGCTCAAGGCGGCGACGCTCTCCACGGAGGTGTCCCCGGAGCTGTTGGGCGTGGGCTACATCATCGGGCCGCGCGTCGCGGGCATCACCTTCGCGGGCGGCGTGCTCAGCTACCTCATCCTCATCCCGATGATCTCCTTCTTCGGCAGCGGCATGGACACGCCGCTGCTGGTGCACAACGGGATGCTCATCAAGGACATGTCGCCGGATCAGATCCGCAACGCGTACGTGCTCTACATCGGCGCGGGCGCGGTGGCGACGGGCGGCCTCATCAGCCTCATCCGCTCCCTGCCCACCATCGTGGGCGCCTTCAAGCGCAGCGTGGAGACGCTGCGCCAGTCGCGCACGCAGGGCGCCCTGCCCACGGTGCTGCGCACGGACCAGGACCTGCCCATCACGGTGGTGCTGGTGGGCAGCGCGCTGCTCATCCTGGCCATCTGGCTGGCGCCGCCGCTGCACGTGAACTTCATCTCCGCCATCCTCATCGTCATCTTCGGCTTCTTCTTCGTGACGGTGAGCGCGCGCATCACCGGTGAGATCGGCTCCTCGTCCAACCCCATCTCCGGCATGGTGGTGGCCACGCTGCTCGTCACCTGCCTCGTGTACCTGCTGTTCGGCTGGACGTCGTCGCCGGACCGCTTCATGGCGCTGACCACGGCGGCCATCGTGGGCATCGCGGCGTCCAACGGCGGCACCACCGCGCAGGATTTGAAGACGGCGTTCCTCGTGGGCGGCACGCCCAAGAAGCAGCAGATCGCCCTCTTCGTCGGCGTGCTGACCAGCGCCATGTTCATCGGCCTGGTGCTGGTGCTGCTCAACCAGGGCGCCACCGCGGTCATCCCGGAAGCGCACCCCGGCGTGAAGGTGACGGAGATGTCCACCGACACGCGCACCCAGCACACGTACCGCTGGGCGGTGTCCCAGGACGCGCTCACCCAGCGCGGCATGACGCCCGCGCAGCTCAAGCGCTCGCTGTGGGCGGAGCGCCTGGACGTGGTGCCGGTGGACGGCGCGCTGGAGCTGCGCAGCTGGCGCCCCATGGAGGCCCAGGCGCTGTCCAACCTCACGCTGGCGCCGGCCAACGGCCCGTCGCTGAAGCTGTCGGACGCGGGGCTCGTCACCGCCGGTCCGGACCGCGTCTACACGGAGGGCTTCGTGCGCGGCGCGGACACGCCCGTGCCCGCCGGCCGCTACCTCGTGGATGACCAGGGCAGCATCCAGTACGTGGTGGACCCGGGCATCGGCGGGCGCATCAGCGAGTACGAGGGCCAGACGCTCACCCGCTACTCGGCGCCCAAGGCGCAGCTGTTCGCGCTCATCATCGACGGCATCCTCACGCAGCGGCTGCCGTGGGACCTGGTGCTGCTGGGCGTCTTCATCGCGCTGATGCTGGAGCTGTGCGGCGTGTCCTCGCTGCCCTTCGCGGTGGGCGTGTACCTGCCCATCAGCAGCAGCGCCCCCATCTTCGTGGGCGGCATGGTGCGCCACTTCGTGGACAAGCTGCGCGGCGGCACCACGGCGGAGTCCGAGTTCTCCCCCGGCACGCTGATGTCCTCCGGCTACATCGCGGGCGGCTCCATCGCGGGCGTGCTCATCGCGTTCCTGGAGATCGCCAGCGACGGCGCCTGGACGCGCGCCATCAACCTGCCCGCCCTCTTCGGGCACGAGGGCGCGGTGGGCTCCTTCCTCAACGCCGTGGGCGAGAGCGAGCTGGCGCACCCGACGTGGTCCAACGTCTGGGGCCTGGCCTTCTTCGCCGTCCTCACCGCGGTCCTCTTCCGCTCCGCCCTCAAGGGCAAGAGCGGCGCGGAAGCCCCGCCGCCGTCGCACTGACGGCGGGCTAGAGCCCGGGCACCGACGGCGGCACCTCCGGGTCGCCGCCGCCGGTGTCCGCCGCCCCCTTCGCGCAGACGTACTCCGCGCGCAGCGGCGTCACGATGCCGAAGGTGAAGGCGTAGACGAACGGGCTCCACCACGGCCAGTACACGTCCACCCGAGACAGGCCATGCCGGCACTCCGCCGCGGCCACGTTGGACGTCGTCAGCCCCGCCACGTAGCTCGCGCCCAGCTGGGACTCCGGCGCCCCGTCGCGCGGCGCCGGGCTGCGCACGCTCATGCGGAAGCACCCCGTGAGGGACGCCAGGACGAGGGCGGACGCGGCCAGTCGCTTCATGGACGGGGACTCCGGAAAATGGGGCCCCCTGCCTAACACACCCGGGATTCACCGCCAGTCCGCCCGGTGTTGCCCGGTTGTCACTTCAACCCAGCGGATTCTGGGCGTTTCCCGGATTGGGAGCCGACGGGAGACAGGAGTACACTCAGGGTTCCCCCAGCGGGGCCTTCCGCCCCATCCGGATTCTTCCAGGTTTCATGGCACAGCCCCAGAAAGTCACGGACGCGAACGCGGAGCCGGAGCAGTCGCCGGAGGTTCGCGAGAAGGTGGAGCTGGCGAAGACGTTCGCGTTCCACCTGCTCAAGGGCATCAAGCAGATTGGCATGTACCGCCACAACGAGGCGCGCTTCCCGGAGTTCCTCTCCAAAGCGCTGGAGGCCATCTCCACGTACACGGAGAAGTTCGGGCCGCTCTCGCTGAAGGTGGAGCAGCAGAACTTCATCCTGCACGGCGAGCCGCTCTTCTCGGAAGAGTCGCCGCTCCCCTACAAGTTCTTCCGCGACGGCATCCGCCAGCTCATCTTCCGGCCGGGGCTGCCGCTGGAGGAGCTGGTCACCCTCACGCTCATCGCGCTGTCGGAGCCGGAGCGCGGCGCGGACGACGTGCTCGCGCAGCTGTGGCGCGCCGGCATGCAGCAGGTGGAGTACGTGGTGGTGGAGGGCTTCTCCATGGAGGGCGCCTCCGAGGACGAGGTCCAGGTGGAGGTGGACAAGGTGGTGGGCTACCTCTACTCCCGCCTCCAGACGAACTCGGATGACTTCCTGCGCTTCGCGCGCGTGTCCGCGGAGGACCTGGACGCGAAGCTGGACGGCGTGGAGCAGATCCGCGGCCTCGTCGTGGGCGGCCGGCACGCTTCCGACGACCTGAAGGCCCGCATCCAGCGCGAAATCACGGAGGAAGAGAACGCGCGCCTGTTCCCGAAGCTGGTGGGCGCGGTGTTCCAGGTGGTGGAAGGCGGCGTGGATGACGCGGCGCTGCTGGAGGAGATCTTCCTGCAGCTGTTGGACATGCTGCTGCTCCAGGACGACTTCGCCACGGTGAACCAGATCGTCCTCAAGCTGCGCGCGCTCTCCCAGCGCGAGGGCGGCGAGGACCTGGGCCGCCTGCTCAACAACTTCCTGCACAAGATGGGCGAGGAGCAGCGCCTCACGCGGATGGGCGAGTCGCTGAAGACGACGCGCACGCGGCAGCCGCAGGACGTGACGCGCTATCTGCAGGCGCTGGGCGTGGACTCGGTGCTGCCGCTGCTCAGCGTGCTGGAGACCATCGAGCTGCCGGAGAACCGCGTCCTCCTGGGCGACGTGCTGGCGACGTTCGCGCGCGACCTGCCGGAGCCCTTCGTGGCGCGCCTCTTGTCGGACCGGCCGCAGACGGTGCGCGACATGGTCTACATCCTGGAGAAGAGCAACCACCCGGAGCGGGTGAAGATGTTCGGCCAGGTGATGAAGAGCCCCAACCTGGTGGTGAAGCTGGAGGTCATGCAGATCATCGGGCGCGGCCGCACGGCGGAGGCCCGGCGCATCATCTTCGACGCGCTCACCGACAGCGTCTCCCAGGTGCGCATGCTGGCCGCGAAGCTCCTGCCGGAGTTCGACCGCGAGAAGGCCTTCACGGACCTGGTGCGGCTGGTGCGCGACCCGGGCTGGGACAAGAAGACGTCCGACGAGAAGGCCGCCGTCTACGGCGCCATCGGGGCCACCAACCTGCCCGCCGCGCTGTCGATGATGCAGCAGCTGCTCACGGTGAAGCCGTCACTGCTCAACAAGCGGCGGGTGATGGAGGACAAGCTCCTGGCCATCACCGGCCTGGGCGGCGCGGGCTCCATCCAGTCCTACAAGATGTTGCAGGCCGTGGTGGAGGACAAGACGCAGCCCCTGGAAGTCCTCACCGCGGCACGCAAGGCGATGTACCAGACGCGCAAGGCCCTGTTCGGGGACTCGGCGCTTCCGGAAGAGGCGAGCTGACACCATGGCCGACAACCTGAAGATCAATCAGACCCAGGACGAGAACCTGGGCGAGTACGGGCGCGAGCACAACGAGAAGCTCCAGAACCTGTCGCGCTCCATGCTCGCGGGCCTCTACATGCTCGTGCGCTCCGTGAAGATGTACGACCCGGAGAACGCCGTCTTCGAGAAGCCGCTGCACCAGCTCCAGGACATCATCAACCAGATCATCGGCAAGGAAGGCCGGCTGGAGCTGACGGGCGTCAAGGACTCGTTCTACCTCAACGGCATGCTGGTGAAGGTGGACCTGAACTCCATCGAGAACCAGCGCTACCTGCTGTCGGAGCTGCGCTCCAAGGACGTGGGCGGCATCACGCTGACGAAGCCCGTCACCACGCAGGAGCTGAAGAACTTCGTCTGGATCTTCAGCAAGGAGCAGTCCACCGCCGCGGAGGAGGACGGCCTGCAGGGGCGCAAGCTCCTCAACATGCGCGTGGCGAAGTTCTCCAAGCTGAAGGAGAAGCTGAACAAGGACATGGACACGCCGGGCGACCAGAAGGTCGACCGCAAGAAGTACGCGATGACCGTGTACGCCCGCGCGGTGTTCTTCCTGCAGAAGTACCTGGAGTCCGTCCGCGCGGGGAAGCCCATCGGCTCCTCGCGGGCGCTGCGCCTGGTGCAGGACTTCGTGGACATCTCCTACGACCAGCGCACCCACTTCCTGGGCATGACGACGCAGAAGCGCGAGGAGGACTACCTCGTCTACCACCAGGTGAACGTGGCGCTGATGTGCATCGTCTTCGGCGCGGAGCTGGGCCTCACGAAGCCGCAGCTGCGCGACCTGGGCTACATCGCCCTCTTCCACGACGCGGGCATGACGACGCTGCCAGAGGAGCTGGCCACCAAGCGCGGGGCGCTCACCGCCGACGAGAAGACGACCGTGGCGCGCGCGCCGCTCATCAGCGTGCGCAACATCCTGATGGAGAAGGGCTTCAGCCGCTCCACGCTGCTGCGCGTGGTGACGACCTTCGAGCACAAGACGGACTACGGCACGGCGGTGCGCGACGCGCGCGGCAACATCCAGATGATCATCCCCAAGACGAACCTGGGGGTGTACGCGAAGATCATCGCCATCTGCGACGCGTACGACGCGCTCACCTCCCGCAGGCCCTACCGCGACGCGTACGGCCCGGAGGTGGCGCTGATGCTGATGTGGACGGAGATGCGCCAGAAGTTCGACCCGGAGCTCTTGGCCGTCTTCATGCGGGTGATGGCCATCCAGCCCATCAAGGTCCTCTCCCGCCGTCAGCAGCAGCTCAGCGTTTCCGGCCTGTAGCCTTCTTCACCGCGGGCTTCGCCTTCGTGGGCGGGCCCGCGGGAACGCTGGCCGCGCGCAGCAGCTCGAGCGCCTTCGTGAAGTCCTCCGGGAGGGGGGCTTCCAGGTCCAGCGCCTTGTGGGTGCGCGGGTGCTCGAAGGCCAGGCGCCACGCGTGCAGCGCCTGACGGCCCAGCACCGCTTGCGCTTCGGCCACCGCGCCCTTCGCCTTGCGGCCTGCGCCATAGAGCGCGTCGCAGAGCAGCGGGTGGCCGGCTTCGGCCAGGTGGACGCGGATCTGATGCGTGCGGCCGGTGAGCAGGTCCACCTCCACCAGCGCGGCGCCGTCGAAGGACTCGCGCACGCGGAACAGGGTGATGGCGGGCTTGCCCTCCTTCACCTTGCCGGTGAACTTCTGGCGGTGGATGGGGTGGCGGCCGTAGAGCGTTTCAATCCGCCCTTCCGCGGGCGGCGCGCCGTGCACCAGCGCCAGGTACGTCTTCTGGACCTCGCGCGTCTTGAAGGCCTTCTGGAGCGCCACCAGGGCCTGCTCGTGCTTGGCGACGACGAGGCAGCCGGTGGTGTCCTTGTCCAGCCGGTGGACGATGCCGGGGCGCAATTCGCCGCCCACGCCAGCCAGGTCCTTCACGCGGTGCAGGAGCGCGTTGACCAGCGTGCCGGACGCGTGCCCCGCGCCCGGGTGCACCACCATGCCGGCGGCCTTGTCCACGACGACGAGGTCCCGGTCCTCGTGCAGCACGGACACGGGCAGCGCTTCGGCCTGGGGAATGGCGGCGACGGGCGCGGGGACGTGGAGCGACAGCAGCTCCCCTCCGCGCAGCCGCTGGGCGGCCTTGCCGGGCTTGCCGTCGGACAGCACGTGGCCGTCGGCGATGAGGCCCTGGAGCCGGGAGCGGGTGAGGTCCGGGAACGCGCGGGCCAGGTACGCATCCAGCCGCTCGCCCCGGGCTTCGGGGAGGGCGCGGTGCTCGCGCGTGTCGGGTGAGGCCACGGCGGAGGGCGCTACCAGATCTTCGACTTCACGTGCGCCTTGGAGCGCAGCACGATGTCGTTGATGGCGCGCTCGAAGAAGTTCGCCTGGGTGCTGATCTCCGCGCTCACGCGGCTCTTGTAGAGCGCGCGTCCCTCTTCCAGTTCCTCCTTGAGGACCTCGAAAAGGTTGTCCTGCTCGATGCCCTTGATGATCTTCTGCTCGTTGTAGAGCGAGATATCGGAGGCGATCGCGCGAGCGAGTCGCATCGCCTTGACCTTTTCCTCTTCCGTCATCGTGCCACTACTTAGGCACCCACCCCGTGCGAGTCAACTTTTCCCGTCGCACGGGAGGGTGCCCGGCCGCCTCCGGGTCAACGGCCCGACTTGGCGGGTTTCTCGGAGAACAGCGCCAGGTAGCTCTTGGACACGCGCAGGGGGTCCAGGCCCAGCTCGCGGGCCAGGTTCATGAGGATGCCGCGCAGGTACACGGTGGTGGGCAGCGCGGTGTAGCGGTCCGCCTCCACGTTCTCCAGGTGACGCACGGAGATGCGGGTGCGGTCGGCGAGCTGCTGGATGGACAGGCCGCGGGCCTCGCGGACGCGGCGCAGCAGCTCCCCGTTGAACTCGGCGTCGGCGGGGATGTCCACGCCCCGGGGGCGGGCCTCGCGGACCTTGGCGGCCACCTGGGCCAGCGCGGACTCGGCGGTCGCGATGGCGGAGTCCTGCGCCAGCACCTGCGCGTCCCCGAGCTTGCGGACCGTGGGGCCCTTCACGGTGCCCGGCCCCGAGGGGCTGTTCGCCGCAGGACGCGAGTCGATGGGGCGAGACGTCAGGGGCCGCACGGCGCCGCGGGAGGCTCCGGTGGCCGGGGTCCGGGCCAGCGCGGTGGTGCTGGCGTCCAGGGCCGGAGCGCCCGGGGCGGGGTTCGGATCCGACTCGCCCTGGGTGGTCGCCACCGCGGCGCTGGAAGCGTCCGGTGCGCTGGCCACGGATCCGCCGGGCTCGGCCGGGGATGTCACCGCGCTGGCCTCCGGGACGGGCCGCGAGGCCGGTGGCTCCGCGGACGCCTCGACGGCTGGGGCTTGGGGCGCGGCCTCGGAGGCCGGAGGGCTCGAGGCGGCAGGGGCCTGCGGGGCGGCCTCGGCGACCACCGGGCTCGTGACGGCGGGAGCCGGGGCGGCCTCCACGCGGTCCGAGGCCGGGGCGGATCCGTCGGCGGTCACCGTGGCTCCGGTCTCGCTCTGCACGGAGGCTGACGGCTCCGGGGCGGAGGGCACGGGAGCCTGCGCGGCCACGTCCTGCGCGGGCGTCGACGCGGGGGCGCTGACCCCAGGCTCGGGCGCTTCGGCTGGGGCAACGACGGCCTCCACGGGGGCGGGCGCGCTGGGCGCCTCGGCCTCCGGCGCGGACGGCTTCGCCTCCACCGCCGGAGCTTCGGCGGCTCCCCTGCCCTGCCCACGCAGCGGCGCCGTGGGGACGTAGACGAACGACAGGCTCCGGGTGAACGAGGCACGGAAGGCCTCCACCACCGCCACGCCCCCCACCATCACCGGCTCGGAGGGCACGCCTGGCGCGTCCTTCCCCGAGGACTCCTGCCGCTTCGACTCCTCGACCCGCATCCGCTCCTCGCTCTTTCCAGGCGTCTCGCTCGCGCGGGGCGCCTCCCCTTCCGTGTCGCTCACGGACGCCGCGGCCTTCAGTCGCGACTCCGCCTCCAACCGTTCGGCGTCCACCGCGCCCGCCGCCTTCGCCAGCGCCGCGGCGGCGGTGGCCAGGGCCTCCGCGACCCGCGCGGCCGAGTCCACCTTGTCCGCGGCATCCGCCGTCACGGCCGCCTTCGCGAGCCGCTCCGTGGACAGCCCGATGGAGCGGTCATACTCGACGCGCAGGTCCGCGTCGGTGAGCATCTCCATCGCTTCGTTCATCCGTTCACGCAGCGCGTCCACCTGATCCGGGTCCCCCAGCGCGTACACCGCGATGGAATCCGGCGAATACAACTCCATCAGGCGCTGGTGGGCCGCGCGGATCTCCGCGTCGGAGGCGGTGGGCGGCACCTCCAGGAGCTCGTAATAGGTCTGCTGCGCGAAGGGCTTCATGGGATGGCGGACTCGGGGGAAAGGCCGTCGAGCGTCAGGAGGCGCGCGGCGATGCGCTGGAGACCCTGGGCCACGGGCGCGTCGGGCCGCTCGATGAGCACCGGCTTGCGCTTGCGCACCGCGCGCCACGCCTCGTCGTCGTAGCGCAGGGCGCCCAGGTCATCCATGTCGATGCCGAAGAACTTCTTCCACGCGGACACCATCGCGGCGCCCACCTTCTCGTCCGCGTCCGTGCGCGCCTGGTTCACGACGAGCCGCACGCGGAACGCCGCCAGCTCGCGCTCCAGCCGCTCCGCGTCCGAGGGGGCCTTGCGCCGCACCTGCGCGACGACGTCGTGCAGCGTCCGCAGGCCGCCCTCGCGGGTGGACAGCGCGCCCTCGACGAGCTCCTGGATGCCGTAGCGCGCTTCCGTCTGCTGGAGCTTGCGGAAGAAGGCCGCCTTGACGAAGCGGTACGCGTTCTCCACGGACGTGGGCTCCGGCAGCACGACGAGCAGGCCGTGGTCCGCGATGAGGAAGAAGTCGAGCGTGTTGAAGCTGGTGCCCGCGCCCAGGTCCAGGATGAGGTAGTCCGCCGTCGTCTGCGACAGCAGCGTGCGCAAGAGCTTCTGCTTCTGCGCGTACTTGAGGTTCGCCGCGTCCAGCGAGTCCTGCGCGCCGGCGATGAGCGACAGCCCGGGCACGCCGGTGGAGACCATCACCTCTTCGAGGTTGGCCTTCCCGCGCCGCAGGAAGTCCGACAGCGTGGCCTCCGGAGGGCCCACGCCCAGGCAGGTGTGCAGGTTGGCGCCGCCCAGGTCGGCGTCCACGAGCAGCACCTTGTGACCTGCCTGCGCGAGCGCGACGCCCAGGTTCGCGGACACCATCGACTTGCCGATGCCGCCCTTGCCGCCGCCCACCGCGATGATCCGCCGCGAGTGGGCACGCCGCGCAAGGCCCGCGGGCCCCGCGGACGACACGTCATTGGCTGCTCGCGGCGAAGAGCCAGCAAGCGAGGCGGCAGCGGATGGAAACAAGGGGGCGGGCTTCACGAAGGCTCGCATCAAAGCCCGTCCTACTGCCCGAGTCGACACCCCGCCATTTCACGGCCGTCCCACGCGGCTCCCCGTCCCCGCCCCCCGTCGCCAGGAGGCTCGGGGAGCAGGCGGCCGGGGAACCGTTCGCTGTCACTCGTCGAGCAGCTCGACGTTCCAGTACGACACGTCCGCGAGGTGCAGGAACGGCAGCCACTCGCGGTAGGTGACCTTGCGGATGGCGCCGCGGAACAGCGGCGTCCAGCGCGGGCGCACGGGCTTCTTGAGCAGGCGCATCCCGGCCTGCTCCGGCGTACGCCCGCCCTTCTTCAGGTTGCAGGGCACGCACGAGCACACCACGTTCTCCCACGTCGTCTTGCCACCCTGGGTGCGCGGGTTGACGTGGTCGAGGTTGAGCTCGCTGCGGGGCAACTGCTTCGCGCAGTACTGGCAGGTGTCGTTGTCGCGCGCGTAGATGTTGAGGCGCGAGAAGCGCACCTTGGCGCGCGGCAGGTGGTCATACGCGCCGAGCACGAGCACGCGCGGGACGCGGATGGTGCGGTCGATGGTGGTGATGCTGTCCTGGGTGGCGCTGAGGGCGGCCCAGTCCTCGAACTCATACAGGCGGTACTGCTCGTCGATGGCTTTGGCGACGCCCTGATACAGCAGGGAAAAAGCCCGTTTGACCGACGTCACGTGAACCGGTTGGTAGTACCGGTTTAAAACGAGCACGGCGCTGTTGATCATGGCTGGCTTCCCGATTGGGCGGCCGCCACAGCCTGCGCGACCTGCCCCAGGTCCTCCTCTGAGAGACACCGGACGTCGAGAACCACCTCGTCATCCGCAATCCTGCCAATAACCGGCACCTCGCCGTCGCGCAGACGATCCAGGAATACTTTCGGCGCTCCTACGGTGAGGCTGCAGGCGAAGGAAGGCAACCGGGCCAGGGGCATGGCACCTCCACCCACCTGTCCATCCACGGACATGACCTTGCCCACCACGCCACGCGCCGCGAGCAGGGCCGCCAGGCGTTCCGCTCGGGCGAGCAACACCGCTGGCTGCTGGGTGAGCAGGCTTTGGGTGGGAACGGCGTCCGGGCGGCCATCCCGGTACAGCTCCAGCGTCGCCTCCAGGGCCGCGACCGTCATCTTGTCGACACGCAGCGCGCGTGTGAGCGGGTGGGATTTGATGCGCTGGAGCAGGTCCGCGCGGCCAACGATGACGCCTGCCTGGGGTCCGCCGAGCAGCTTGTCACCGGAGAACGCGACGACGTCCGCGCCGTCCCGGATGGCCTGGCCCACGGTGGGCTCGGGTGTGAGGCCAGGGCCTGACAGCGGCACGAGCGCGCCGGAGCCCAGGTCCTGGAACACGGGCACGTCACGGGAGCGTCCCAGCCCGGTGAGCTCCGCGAGGGAGGCCTCTTCCGTGAAGCCGACGAGCGCGAAGTTGGACCGGTGCACCTTCACGATGAGGCCGGTGTCCGGGCCCAGGGCGTTGGCATAGTCCGCGCGGCGGGTGCGGTTGGTGGTGCCCACCTCCACGAGCTTCGCGCCGGACTGGCGCATGACGTCCGGGATGCGGAAGCCGCCGCCGATCTCGACGAGCTCGCCGCGAGACACGACACACTCACGCCCGGAGGCGAGCGCGGCGAGGGTGAGCAGCACGGCGCCCGCGCAGTTGTTGACGACGATGGCGTCCTCCGCGCCAGTGAGTGTGCGCAGGTGCCCGATGAGCGGCGCGTAGCGGCTGCCGCGTTCACCTTCGTCCAGGTCGTATTCGAGGTTGGAGTAGCCACGCGCCACGGCGACGACGCGCTCCACGGCTTCGGGCGCCAGGGGCGCACGGCCGAGGTTCGTGTGGAGCACGACGCCGGTCGCGTTGATCACCGGCCGCAGGTTCGGCGTGGCGAGGGACGCGAGCGCGGCCTCCACGTCCGCGTCCTCGAACGGGCGCAGGTCACCGGCGAGGAGCCGGGAGCGCACGCGTTCGACGGCGAGCCGCAGGGCCGCGACCGCTCGGGCATGGGGAAGGTTCGCGAGCCGGGGTTCCAGCGACGGCCGCCGCAGGAGTTGCTCGATGGAAGGAAGGCCACGCAGCAGCGCGTTCTTTCCTGCCGGGGGGTTCGACGCAGCGCCCATGCTCCGGGACTCTACTCCGCGAACTCCCGACGAGAAGAGCCGTCACCCAACCGTGTCAGGGCACAATCACAGACGCCGGAAGCTCACCACCCGCCGTAGGGCACGGTGATGGCTTCCATGTAGTGGCCGCTCGGGTCCTGGAAGTAGACGCCGCGGCCTCCGTCATGGGTGTTGATCTGATTCACCGCATGACCGAACGGATCCGCCCAGTGCTGGAGCTTCCGGTCGCGGATCTTGGCGATGAGCGAGTCGAAGACCTCCTCCGTCACCAGGAACGCGTAGTGCTGGCCGTGGATGGGCTCGTTCGTGGTCATGTAATCCAGCGACGCGCCATCCGTCAGCTTCACCACCTGGAAGTGCCCGAAGGGCTGCGGCGCCGGCAGCCCGAGCAACTCCGCGAGGAATTGCGCGGACGCGACCTTGTCCTTCGCGTGGATGATGGTGTGGTTGAAGCGGACGGACATAAGGGCCTCCTGGAGGGCTCGCAGCGGCTCGCGCGACGTGCTCCCTATGAATTCGCCCTATCCCGTTATGACGGAGCGAACTCTTCGGTTATCTGTTCAGGGTGTACGTATGGCGCTGAAGTGCGCCGACCGAAAGCGTCTTCAGAGTCATCCCTGGAATCGCGTCCCCGGCGTTGAATGGCTCTTCGCGGTTATCGCTGGCCCACAGGATTGTGATAGCAGCCGAACCTGCTTCCGGCACATCCACAGTGAAGGACTCCCCACGCTGAAGGTCGCGCACCGTATTAGGTCCGGGCGTCTGAGACTTCTTGTAGGTCGTCTCCTTGCCACATAAAGCGAATTCCACTGCGCGAGAGCCAAGCCACACTTCCCCAAGCCAACTACCGTCCCCCTTGTCACGGAACCACTGGTGGCCGGGGATGTCGTTCCATTCGCACGAACCGTCGCCACCGCGGCAGTTCCACCAAAACCCTGAGAGGACACCGCCGTGAGCAGGGCGGAGCACGGACTTCCACGATTGCTTGCACCACTTGCCGTCATCAGACGCCTTATCGCATCGGCCGTCTTTGTTGCCATCCTTCTTCCAGTTGTGCATGTCCGTGCTGCCATACCAGTCGTTGCAAGTGTCGAAGACCCCGTCCACGGTGGTTGAAGTGGTGAAGGGCGTAATGGTGACGCGCGCGACTGGTGGCAGCCACCGCTTAGCGGGGACGATCTCGTCACCGCGACTGGTATGAACGAGGATGACGCCCTCTGCAGCGCCGTCCACCCACGTGCAGGGAATGGCGAGCCCGCTCTGCTGCGAAGGGATGGGCTTGCCTTTGGCGAGCTTCGTGTTGCAGTTCAAGTTCGTGGCTGTTAGCGACTTGAAGGTCGGCCGCGCGCCACCGAAGTCGGAGAGGAACCGAAGAGAGAGAGTCGCTGCATTTCCACTGGTGGTCGTGAGCGCCGTGGCCACTGGCCGAGGCCCATCATTGCCAATATGTGCGGACACGGCCTTGATGCACTCAAGCCAGTTGTCCCGGGCAACCTTCGGGACAATGAGGCTGAAAAAAGTGTCCTTCGTTTCCTCGGTAGTCTGGTGGTTACTCTGCTGGCAGAAGGACGCCCGAGTGAGGGACTGCGTGGCGCTCGACTTTGAGGCGCCTGCGCCCACCGGGATGACCTTGAAAATGGCCTTGGCCTCTACTGCTGAATCCACCGTCTCGCGATGCTCCGCGTACCACGTGCCGCATGCGGCATCGTAGACGGCAACGTTGGAGTCCTTGCTGTGACTCGCACGAAGGTCGTCAGGAACGAGGACGGCGGAGCACTCGCGCATGCGGCCCGTAATGACGTCATCGGCCTGCGCTGGAAGCGCGAGCAAGACGACTGCTACGGAGCTACTGAGAAGTAGCCACGAGACCCTCAAAGGGAAGAGCAAGAGGAAACCCCCGGTTGATGGAGGCATATATTCTACAGTTTCGGCTGGCGAATGCGACAGCTTCACCAAGCCCGAGCTGGAATCCAGCCGCTGCGCCTCTTGAGGAAACTGCTCGAGTTGATTCTCCAGTTCCACGGCCAACTCTTGGTGTGTGTGGCTGCAGGTGTACCGCACCGGATTGTTGAGACACCAGATTGGTTGTAATCAGGCCGCTTGCTTCTGCAGCAGCTCTCGCCGGGCCTGACTCGGCGAGAGGAAATGGTGGCGCTCCAGCAGCCAGTGCTCGTTGTACCGATGGGCCCACTCCCGCAGGGCCCGCCGGAGTTGTTCCACGGTGGCGAAGGAGTGCACCCAGAGCAGCTGCTCCTTGAGGGTGCGGATGAAGCGCTCGGCGCAGCCGTTGCCCTCGGGGCTGCGGACGAAGGAGGGGCTGGAGTCGGCGCCCAGGAAGCGCAGCTCGTTCTGGAAGGCGTCGGAGGTGTACTGGCTGCCGTTGTCATGGCGGATGGACAGCCCCCGTTGCCACGCCCGGCCGTAAGCGCCGAAGCGGGCTTTGAAGCCCTGGCTAATGGGCTCCAGCGCCTCGAAGCGGGTGCCTACCTTGGCGGCATGGATGCCGACGCACTCGGAGGTGCCGTGGTCGACGGCGATGAAGACGGTGGCCTGCCCCTCCTGCGTTGTCAGGGTGAGGTGGCGTCGGTACCCCACATGACGTCGGGCTTGTCGGTGGTATTCCTGCCGTCATAGTGGCGCGGGCCCAGTACCCGGCGGGCCCTGCCTGGTGCCAAGAGGCCCGCCTTATGCATCCGCCGCAGGCAGCGGCCTTCGAGGTGCGCACGCCCTGGACACGCAGCCGGGCCCACACCTTGCGGTGCCCCTCGCCCAGGAAAGGAGAGGCCTGCAGTACGCCGCGAATGGCCTCCAGCAGCGCCGCGTCTGTCAGCGCCGTCTTGGGGCCCCTCTTGGCCGCGGGTGGCACCTCGGACTGACGGCGGGCCCGCTGTCGGTACACCGTGGCCCGAGGCATGCCCCAGGTCGCCGTCACAAGCGCCAGCCCGTACCGTTTGCCGCTGGAGGGCGAGCGGCTGGCGCTCATCCTCTCGACTTCCTCCAGGGAAAACCCGGGGTGTTGCCCCCCCAGCAGCCAGGCCTTCTCCGCCAGCAACTCGTTCTTCATCATCAGCTCGCCCACCATGGCCTTGAGTCGTAGCACCTCGTCGTCCGCTGCTTCCGGATCGCGCCTCTTGAGGTTCGCCTCGGCCCCCGCCAGGAACTTCTCCCGCCACTCGCTCAGCACCGCAGCCGTGACGCCCAACTCCCGGGAGAGCGTGTCGAGTTCCTCACCCTTGATTAGCTGGAGCACCGCCTCCTTCTTCCGCTTCGCGGAGAACCGACCGCGCTCCGACGTCCTGTCCTGCTTCTTCACATCTCCTTCGCGAGGGGAGGCTATCCCCCAGAAAGGTGTCTCAGGAAATCCTGGGGCGGAGGAGGGCGTGTTCGACGAGGGCAGCGCGCTCGCGGCTACGTGCCTCTGGGCCGTCGTCAACTCGTCACGATGATAGGGGACCTGACGCTCCAAGGAGTGGGGCCGGTACTGACCTTCGAGGGCGCTACCAATAGCGACCGCTTCGAAACCTACGTCCGTGAGGGGCTGCTACCCATCCTCAAGCCTCACGACGTGGTGGTCATGGATAACCTCAGCGTCCATCACCGACCGGCAGTCGAGCAGCTCATTCGCAGTCGCAATGCGAGTCTTCTCTTCCTGCCGCCCTATAGCCCAGAGCTCAACCCCATCGAGTCGTGCTGGTTGAAGGTAAAGACGCGCATGCGGGCCATCAGCGCCCGCACGCACGTGGCCCTCCGCGAAGCGATGCGTGAGGCGCTGGCAACCGTGCGGCCACAGGACGCAGCGGCATGGTTCGCCTACTGCGGCTACCCGCCTCAACCGCCGTGATCACCGTTGTAGCGGCGACAGTGCTCCCGTTAGCGCGGAAGTGCCAGCGGCCACAGCTTCGCCAGTTCAGCGCGCAGCACTGTCGCGCTGGCTTGACGCTCTTCCGGCCGCTTCCGCATCAGCTTGAGGACGACCTGCTCGAAGGCCTCCGGCAGTTCCGGGCGCAGCTTCCTTGGCGGCACCGGCGCGTCCTGCACGTGCATCAGCATCAGCGGCACGGGCTGCGCGTGACGGAACGGCAACTGCCCGGTGAGCAGCTCGTACGCCACCACGCCCAGGGCATACAGGTCCGTGGCCGGTGACACCTCCGCGCCAGTCACCTGCTCCGGCGCCATGTACTCCGGCGTCCCCAGCGTCGCGCCCTGGGCCGTGTTGCCCATCACGTGCGCGCTCTTGGCGAGCCCGAAGTCCATCAGCTTCAGCACGCCCATGCGCGTGATGAAAAGGTTCCCCGGCTTCACGTCCCGGTGCAGCACGCCGTGCGCGTGCGCGTGCTCCAGCGCCACCGTGGCGTGCGTCAGCCACCGCAAGGCATTGGCCAGCGTGGGGCGCCCTTCCAGCATCACCTGCCGCAGGTCCCGGCCCTCCAGCAGCTCCACCGTCAGGTAGTGCCGGTCGCCATCCGAGCCCACGTCGAAGACGTGCAGGATGTTCACGTGCTCCAGCGCCCGCGCGTGCTCCACCTCCTGGCGGAAGCGCGTCACCATCGCCTCGTCCGCGTGCGGCACGGCCAGCACCTTGAGCGCCACGCGCTGGTGCTGTTTCAAATCCAGCGCCTGATACACCGCCGACGTGCCGCCCACGCCCAGCCACTTCTCCACCCGGTAGCGCCCCGCCACCACCTGGCCGGGGACGAGGCCCTGGCTCGAGGGCGCGTGAGGCCTTGGCGTCACGGCCCCCTGGATCAACGTCCCGCCCGGAGACACGGGCGTCCGCACCTGCGGCAGCGTCGGCTCGGAGCCGTCCTCGGCCACGGCGTTGCCCGGCCGCGCGTTCAGCGCCTCCGGGCCCAGGTAGGTCAAACCGCCGCTGTCTCGGTCCTTGGAATGCACCCGCCCGCCCCTCTCACGACTCCAGCAGCGAGACGGGGGCCGGCGCGCCCGCGCCTTCGATGTCCAGGTGCGGCGTGGGCAGGTTGTATTCCGCGGCGGCGATGGTGGCCTCCACCATGATGGGGCCGGAAATCTCCGAGGGCTCGCCCTGGCAGAGCACCTCCACCACGTGCTCCAGCGTCCACTTGCCCATGCGGCCCACCTCCAGCCGCGGGCCGTTGAACTTCGCCGTGTCCGCCAGCGCGTCGCTCGCGGAGAGCTTGGCCTCCACGGAGTCGCCCAGATAGCCGCGCGCCAGGTTCAGCACCCGGTCGATGACCGCGTTCCACGCCTGGAGGTGCGTGCGGTCCTGCGCCTCGTCGATGATGTCCAGGCCCACCTGCAGCCGCTCCATGCGCTCCAGGAACTGCTGCACCAGCTTGCCGCGGATGATGCGGCCGTGCTGCGGGGCAATCATCTCCACCGCGGGCGTGAGCTTGCGGATGGCCGCCACCGCGCGCACCAGCGCCGAGTTCACCGGCATGTAGATTTGATGGAACGCCCGGATGCCCGTCCAGTCGGACTCGTCCGCCCACAGGCCCTGCGCCTTGCTGTCCGTGAGGCCGCCGAAGAGGTCCCCGGTGAAGAGCACGCGCGTCTGCGGGTCGTAGAGCATCACCGCGCCGCGGAAGTGGCAGAACGGGGACGGCACCGGCAACAGCTTGTGCCCCGTGGGCACGCTCAGCCCGGCCGTGAACTTCTCCGTCGGGATGAATCGGTTGCGCGGCAGGTTGAAGTGGACGATGAGCCGCCAGGTGTCCTCGGAGCACAGGATGCTCGCGCGCGGTGAGTAGCGCGCGGAGATGATGTTCGCCGAGGACCCCACGTCCGGGTCCTGGTGGTTGATGAAGAGCGCGGACAGCCGGTCCATCCCGCCAATCAGCGACACCACCTTGGTGTGGATGGTGGAGAAGTCGCTGCTCGACCCGGGGTCGATGAGGAGGTTGAACTCCGCGGGCTTCTTCGTCCGCGCGTCCGTGCCCCGGAAGCGGCGCAGGTACGGGTTGGCGAAGAAGATGCCGCCGGGCTCGCGCTTCCCGACCCAGAAGGTCTCGGGGGCGATCTCCACGGCGGTGCGGTTGAGGTCTATCTGTTGAGGGCTGGGGGAGCTGGGCTGGCTCATGGCGTGTTGTTCCTTCACGCAAACGAGGGGGTGGGACAGCCCGGCAATCCTACCAGCCTGACTCCACCCCCGAGCCGCTTCCAACATCCATGGCCAGAGGGGCATGAGCGCCGCTTCTCGCTCTGGCACCCGCTGGCAATCAGGACCAAATCAGTACTCGCCAGACTCCTTGCCTGGCCGGTCGCCGAAGAGCTGCACCCAGCGTCCGTCGAAGCCGCCGTTCTGGGGCAGATACCACCCGCCCTGGAGCCAGAAGCCCTGCTCCTGTCCGTCGATGTCGTCCGTCACGCCCGAGTGCGCGAAGTAGTCGTGCTGCCACCACCAGGCATTCGCGGACGCCGGGTAGCCGCTGGCGCTCGTGCGCGTCTGGCCTCGCGAGTCCACCACCGTGCTGGCCCAGGCCTTGTCGCCGAACGAGCCACCGCCGCCGCCGGTGTCGGACGCCTTGTCGTTCATCTCGTACGTGCCGAAGAACCACGCCTTCGACGGGTAGCCCTCGCGGTCGTCCTGTCCCTCGATGTCGCGCGTCTTCGCGAAGAAGCGCTGCATGCCCACGCTCACCTCCGCCTGCCCCGCCTCGTTCACCACCGGGCTCTCCAGGTAGAAGAAGCGCGGCGAGTCCGGCAGCCAGTGCGTCGCGTAGCCGCCGAACTCCCAGTGCGTGGGGAGGATGTCCGCCAGGTCCTGCAGCTCGTACGTGACGCGCTTCACCGCGGGCCAGTTGGCGGACGAGCCGTTGTCGTAGCGGCTGGCCTGCGCATCCGCCGTGGCGTACCGCACCGGCTGCGCGTTGAACGCGGCCACCGCCGCCGCGTCGTCCTCCGGCACGAACGCGTAGTGCAGCTTCTTTCGCCCGTCGTCGTTGTTGACGTCCGCCTCCGCCTTCCCGCCCGACGCCATCCGCCCCGCGAAGAACGAGTACGGCTCCGTCACGAAGCGCAGCTCCTGCCCGTGCGGCGCCAGCAGCTTGTCGGACCACTCCGCCTGCCAGATGAGCAGGTGGCTGCCCGTGCCCGTCTGCATGAAGTTCAGGTCCGTGCTGCCCTGCCGGCGCACCACGTTGCGCTTGTGCTGCGTCACCACCGCGAACGCCACGGACTCCCCGCTGCCCGGGTCACCCACCACGTTGCGAAGCTGGAGCTCGACGCGCTCCCAGTCGTGGAGCTGCCAGTCGCCCGCCGCGTTCTTATCCAGCGCGTGATACAGGTGATACACGAGGACGAGGTTCTTCCCCCCGTCCATGTACTCAATCAGTGACGTGTAGAGCGTCGGCCGGATGCGCCACCTGTCAAAGGCGCTGGGGCCCGTGCGCGACGCGTCCACGTACTGGTTGATCTGCTTCCAGTGCAGCTTGTTGTTGGAGAAGTCCCCGTCCTGGTCGAAGTCGAAGCTCGTCAGCCAGTCGTAGCCGTGCTTGCCGTCGTTCGCGTTCGCGCGCTTGAAGATGACCGGCGCGTAGTAGCGCAGGAACGCCTGGCGCTGCGCTGTCGTCAGCGACCAGGCCTGCGCCTCGGCGGGTGCCGGGAAACACAGACCCGCCAGGGTGAACAGCGCGACCGCGAGGGGAGCGATTCTCGTTCGGAGGGGGAGCATGGCGGCCGACGAAATCACGGCCCGCCCCTCCCCCTCCACAACGAATACGCGAATTCAGGTTTCAGCCAGGATTACACACTAACGCGATGCACTAGGCATCACCGGCACCTTGGGCGCGCGGCCGTAGAGGAGCTGGTAGGTGTTGTAGGAGCGCAGCACGCGCTTGATGTAGCCGCGCGTCTCCGCGATGGGGATCTCCTCCACCCACGCGTCCAGGGGCAGGTCCGGGTTGGCCGAGCGCCAGCGGTTCACCGCGCCCGAGCCCGCGTTGTAGCTGCCCACCGCGTAGGGCGTGTGGCCCTTGAACTGCTTGATGAGGCCGCCCAGGTAGTGCGCGCCGAAGCGGATGTTCAGCTCCGGCTGGAGCAGCGAGTCCACGGTGAACTTCTTCACCTTGAGGTCACGCGCCACGCCCTTCGCCGTGGACGGCATCAGCTGCGTGAGGCCCATGGCGCCGGCCCAGGACAGGGCCTTGGGATCCAACGCGCTCTCCTCGCGCATCAGCGCCTGGAGCAGGTCCGGCTCCACGCCCGCGGTCGCGGTATGCTTCTCAATCAGGTCGCGGAACGCGTTGGGATAGGCCACCTCCCACACCGGCCGCGTCTGCGCGGTGATGCGGCCGCTCAGGTCCTTGCGCAGCGCCAGCCGCGCGATGGCGTGCGCCGAGCGCGCGTCGCCGGACTGCGACAGCACCATCACCAAGAGCCGCATGGACTCCGGCGGCTGGTTGGTGCGGTTCACCAGCATCAGCTCGGACGACACGGAGTCCGGGAAGCCCAGCCGCAACAGCTCCACGCCCGCGCGGAAGTGGGGGTCGTCCCCCATGGGGCCCGCGAACATCGGCCAGGGGCTGGCGGCCTCCGGCACGTCGAAGATGGACGCCGACACGCGCTCCAGCCGCTTCGGGTCCAGCTCGCCCAGCTTCGAGCGCGCCATCAGGCCGTAGTACGTGGCCGGGTGCTCCACCGCGAGCTTCTCCATCAGCTCCGCGGCGCCCTGGATGTTGCCGCGCTCCTCCAGCGTGCGCGCCCGCCAGTAGCGCGCGCGCTCCACGTCGTAGGACTCGTCCGCGTTGGCGAACTGCTCCTCGATGCGGTCCAGGAAGGAGAAGCCTCCGTCCTCCACCTTCGACGTGCGCGCCACCCAGAAGGCCTTGAAGAGCGCCTCGCCCAGGAAGTCGCCCTTGGGGTACAGCCGGGCCACTTCATCCAGCCGCGCCATGGCCTCCTTGGGGCGGTTCGTCTTCACGTACAGGTCCGCCGCGTAGAAGAGCGCGTCGTCCGCGAACGAGTGGTCCGGGAACTCCTTCGCCAGCCGCTCGTAGGTGTCCGGGCCGTGCTGCTGATCCACGATGGAGCGCGACGAGCCCAGCACGTACAGCGCGCGGGCCAGGAGGTCGCGGTCCTTGCACTGCTCCACCACCGGCGTGAGCACCTGGATGGCGGCCGTGTGCTGGCGCTCCTTGCGCTGCCCCTTGCCGAACGCGAAGTGCGCGCGGCACGCGAGCGCGTCCGGCAGCTTCAGCGTCTTGAGCATCGGCTCCAGGATGGCCATGCCCTGCTTGTTGCGGTGCGCTTCGATCAGCGCCTCCGCGCGGCCCACCTTGGCGTCCACGGGCGGCGTCTGCCCCTTGAGGCGCTTCTCCACCTGCTTGACGATGGGCGACAGCGGCTGGCTGGCCCACAGCTTCCACAGGGCGGCCCGCTCCGCGGCCTTGTCCTTCTTCTCCACCGCGAGGTCCGCCGTGGCGATGAGCGCCTCCGCGCCCACGTTGCGGCCCCAGCCCGTCATCATGCGCTGGGTGAGCGGCGTCAGCGCCGCCATGGCGCCGTCGTAGTCCTTCTTCTTGCGCAGCACGCGCGCCAGGCCCAGGCGCGCGTCCACGTACATGCGCGAGCCTTCCGGCACCTGCTTGAAGCTCTCCGCCGCGTCGTCCAGCCGGCCCTGGGACTCCAGCGCCACGCCCGCGTGCGTGAGGCAGCGGTCCTTGAGCGCCGGGTAGTCGTTGGCCAGCGCCGCCATCTCCGTCGCCGCCGCCTTGTCGTCCCCGGCCCGCACCGCCGACAGCGCGCGCAGGTAGCGCACCGCGGGGCTGTCCCCCTCGCCCTCCAGCAGCGTGCGCGCCTTGGTGTACTGGCCCTTGTCGAACGCGTCCTTCGCGTCCCGCTTCTTGCCGTCCGCGAAGTACGGCGTCAGGTCCTCCAGCCCGTAGCGGCGCCCGCGGTGCACCACCGGCGTGGGCGGCACGAGCCCCGGGAAGGCCGGGTTGAACACCTGCACGTAGCCCACCGGCGACGGCGCCTTGTCCGCGTCCGGCGGCGGCGTCAGCTGCGCCTCCGACGGCGCGCTGTCCGTGCGCGTCGTGGGGGCCTGATCCGTGTCGTCGTCGGCAGGGGCCGTCGCGGCCGGCGCCGGAGCCGTGGCGGCCGGAGCGGCCGCGGGAGTGGAGTCAGCGGGGGCGGGAGCCTGCGCGGACAACAGCGCCGCGGAAGCGAGGAGGGCGAGATGCTGGAGGGACACTTTCATTCGCGGGGGCCTCGGGGACCCTGGGAGATGCGCTCGGGCACGCCCGAGGACAACTGGGGATGGATGGAAAATTTCCAGCCCCTGACAGAGGTTAGACTGTCCGCCTGCACATGGATATCCGCACCCAGAGCGCCCTGCTTGCTTCCATCATCGGTCTGGCGCTGGGCGTGTCCATGTTGTTGCGGCCCGGACGGCCCCGGGTCCTGACGCTCTACTCCGTCTTCACGCTGACGGTGGCCGGGTACTACCTCAGTCTCTTCTTCCACAGCATCTTCCCCGCCCAGGACTACCGCTGGGTGTCGCGCATCGCACTCGGGGCGACGGTGTTCTCCGTCTCCCTGGTACCCGGGGCGGCGGTCGCCTTCTTCCTTGAGTTCCTGGGGGTCGGCAAGGGCGCCCACCAGGTCGGCCGGCGGCTCGCCCTCCTGTCCGGCGTGCTGGGGCTGACCGTCGCCGTTACACCGTTGGCGGACAAACCATGGGCGCGGATGGCGATGGGCGCCTGGGTGCTGGGCACACTGTTCACTTCCGTGTCCCTGCTGGTGCACCGGGTGCGCACGACGGAGTCGCGCATCGAGCAGTTCCGGCTGGCGTACCTGGCCATTGGCGCGGGCGCGGCGGTGCTGTTCAACGGGCTGGATTTCCTGTCGCGCAACGACATCCCGTTCCCCACGCTGGGGCCGGTCTTCGCGACGCTCTACCTGTTCTTCCTCGCGCAGACGCTCCTGCGGCTGCGGCTGATGGACCTGCACGAGCTCCTGGGGAAGATCGCCTCGCAGACGGTGCTGGCCATCATCCTGGCCTCGGTGTTCACGGTGCTCACCGCGTGGGTGGACGAGAACACGTCGCTGTTCGTCTTCAACACGGTGGTGGCCGCGTTCGTCATCCTCATCCTGTTGGATCCGCTGCGCACCAAGGTGGAGGAGATGGTGGTGCGCATCTTCTTCCGCGAGCGCTTCGCCCTGCTGGGCACGCTGGGTTCCCTGCGCGTGCGCATGGCGTCTGTCATCGAAATCTCCGAGCTGGCGCGCCTGGTGCTGGACGCGCTGCACGAGACGGGGCGCGTGACGCACGCGTCGGTGTACCTGATGGCGGAGGACCGGCCCGGGTACCGGCTGCTGGACTCGCGCGGGCCGCTGCCGGTGGCGCTGCTGGACACGGCCGCCGCGCGCGGCGTGCTGTTCGCGGTGGCCAGCGGGCAGAAGGCAGTGCTGCTGGAGAACATCGAGCGGCGCATCTCCGTCATGCGCGTGCAGGCGGTGGAGGGCAAGCGCTTCCGCGACGAATTGAAGCGGCTCAACGACACGCGCGCCGCGCTGCTCCAGATGAAGGCGGGCATCTGCGTGCCGCTGATGGGCAACGACCGCGTCATCGGCTTCCTGAACCTGTGGGACGAACGGGTGCCGGAGGCGTACGCGTCGGATGAAATCGCCCTCATCCTGGAGGTCTCCGAGCGGATGGCGACGGTGCTGGAGAACTCCAAGCTGTACGAGAAGATCCGCGAGCGCGACCGCCTGGCGGCGCTGGGTGAGATGGCGGCGGGCCTGGCGCACGAAATCCGCAACCCGCTGGGCGCCATCAAGGGCGCGGCGCAGTGCCTGGACCCCAAGCGGCTGCCGGGTGAGGACGGCGAGTTCCTGGACGTCATCGTCGAGGAGGTGAACCGGCTCAACGGCGTGGTGACGGCGTTCCTCGACTACTCCCGGCCCCTGAAGCAGAACTTCGGGCCCACCGACCTCAACGAGGTGGTGACGCGCACGATGCGGCTCATCCAGAACGACATGCCGGCCTCGGTGGAGCTGGCGGTGGAGCTGGACCTGCGCCTGCCGCGCGCGGAGGGCGACGCGGAGCAGCTCAAGCAGGTGCTCATCAACCTGGTGCAGAACGCGGTGCAGGCGCTGGGGGCGCAGCCGGGCCGCATCACCGTGCGCACGGAGAAGCCGGAGCGCTTCGCGGACTTCCGCAGCGCGCCCGGTGAGTTCGTGGAGGTGCGCGTCTCCGACACCGGCCCGGGCATCCCGGCGGATCAGCAGCCGCACATCTTCGTGCCCTTCTTCACGACGAAGCAGAAGGGCACGGGCCTGGGGCTCGCCATCTGCCAGCGCATCGTGAAGAACCACGGCGGCGGCATCAGCGTGCAGAGCAAGGTGGGCGAAGGCACCGTGTTCATCATCCGCCTGCCGGCGCTCCCCTCCGAGCCGGTGGAGGGCGCGCTGCCGGAGGGCACGCCCGCGCCCCCCACCCGCCCCTCGCAGCCCGCCCTGCCCGTCCCGGAGGAGCTGCGCGAACCCACGCCCGTCCCGAAGGCGCCGGAGCCCAAGCCGAAGAAGGAGAAGCGCCGCCGCGCGGGGTGAGGGGCGCGGCATCCCGTTTCCGGGAAAGACCCGGTAGGCTGCGGATGCCATGCAGGCGTGCCCCTTCTGCCAGACGACGATGCGCAGCACCTATGCCCGGGGGCTGGTGCGCGACGAGTGCGGTGCGTGCGGGGCGGCCTGGTTCGAGGAGGAGATGCTGGCGAAGGTCGTCGGCGCGCCCACGCTGACGGCCGTGTTCGAGCAGGCGAAGGGCAAGCCCGGGCAGTGCAAGGGCTGTGAGGCGTCGCTCCAGTACGTCCCGGGCTGTCCGTCCTGCGGGCGTCAGGCACCCACCTGCCCCACGTGTGGCACCGCGCCGCTGTCCGTGGTGGAGCTGCGGGACGTGGCGGTGGATGTCTGCTGCAAGTGCCGGGGCGTGGCGCTGGACGCGGAGGAACTGGCCCGGCTCCGGAAGGCCGCGGAGCCGGAACCCCGCCCGGAGCCGTCCCCCGCCGCTGACTTCGAGCACGAATACGACGACCGGCGAAGCCTGAGCCTATTGCCCAAGGTGCGCATCGGAGACGAGCCGGCCTGCGTGACGTGTGGCCGGCGGATGGACGCGCGCTACGGCTTCGTCTGGGAAGAGCACCTGTACTGCGGAAGCTGCGCCCCGGAAGGCTCCACGCCCTACACGGACGAACTGACCAAGGCCCAGCCCAGCGAAACGTATGGCCGCCGCGCCCGGCACCTGAACAACAGCGCCGCGGAGTCCGCCGTCGTGTGGCTGTTGTCAAAGATCTTCAAGTAGCGCTCAGAACCAGCCCAGGTCCTTCAGCTTCCGCTCAATGGAGCTGGGCTGTCGCCCCAAGAGCCGAGCGATTGTTTCGGCATTCATCTGCCGGTTCGCGAGCTCCTTCACTGCTTCCTCCTCTTCATCGGTCCAGGACTCGTAGGCGCGCGGATGAGAGCGGCGGGCCTCGATCATCTCGGGTTTGAGATCAGTCTTCCGGATGCCGAAGTACTGGATCAAATTGACTTCAGCCTTGGGAGTGGCCTGTGGCGGAGGCGCGGCGGCCCCACTGGGCGCGCCCGTCAGTGAAATCCTGGCCGAGTGTTGACGGAGGGCCTGCACTTGCTCCGTGAACTGCTTGTAGAGCGTCGGCGAATCGCTTGCGGAGATCTGTATCGCGCTCTCCCAGCTATTGAGTGCGGAGGTCTCCACGAGGTTCATGGAGGTAAGGATGGCGCACTTCTCACTCATGTAGAGCTTCGCATGCAGGCGCTCCACACAGAGGAGCTGCGCCCCATCTGCGGCGAATGGCTGGAGATGGGAAGCAGTCTTGTTCACTTCATCCGCCCGGATGATCAGTGAGACGGGAACGCGGGCCTTCAACCGGCCGCAGATTGCGTTCTGCAGATGATTCCAAGGCTTGAAGTATGGCGTTACCAGCACCAGCTCCTTCTGGGCTCCCTCGATCAGGTCCTGGACGGCCCCTGAGATCTTGGTGGGAGGAATGAAGGAAGGAGCTTCCGAACGGCCAAAGAACATGAGGTCTCCGGGACAGCGAACGAGCGCGATTGCAGCTCAAGGCCCCTGCCCTGTCCAGCCACTCGGGGACGACTGCCCGTCCTCAGTGAGAGCGACATCGTGTCATGACGGTGAGTCACGACCGGGTCATTCAGGACTGACACTCAGACTCAAGCTGACCGCGTCCTTCGTTGCCTTACCTCTGAACCAGAGGCTGGCCCCAACCTTGCTCTGGTTCTGCTTGGTTCCAAAGCTGGGAGGCTTCGGTGGTTCTTGGGATGCGAAGTGCCCTTCGGGGTCTGTTTATCTTGCTTGTCGTCTCATGCGCATCGACGGCTGCGCTCATCGTGAATCAGGGACTCGGCGGCCTCCTGACGCCAGTACCCGATGTTCTCCCCGAACCGGCGGCACGGTTAGCTGCCTCTCCCGCGCCACCGCTGGATGAAGCGCGGCTGGCACAGTTGACCGGTCTTTCGTTCGTCACGGGCGTGAGGGTGGATCCGGATCATCCGCCGGACCTGCGCCGCAGCACCTTGGGCATCCGGCTTCTGGGCACGCTGGTGTCGCAGGATCCCCAGTGGTCCATGGCCTCCATCCATGAGCTTCCGGCCGGCAGCGCGCGCAGCCTGATGCTCAGTGACACCATCCAGGGCGCCCGCGTCTTCGCCATCGAGCGGGAGCGCATCCTCCTGCTGGTGGACGGCCGGCTCGAATACATAGACGGCTCAGGCAGCGTGGCCCCCGTTCCGGTGAACGTTCATCCGGGCGCCGTGCTGGGCCGGGGCATCCGTGAGACGGCCGCGGACAGCTACACGGTGCCCCGCGAGGACCTCACCGAGGCCCTCACGCACCTGGATGACCTGATGATGCAGGCGCGCGTCGTCCCCTCCTTCCGCGACGGCCGTCCCGTGGGCTTCAAGCTGTTCTCCATCCGTGAAGGGTCGTTCTACGCACGGTTGGGGCTGCGCAATGGAGACGTGCTCCAGCGCATCAACGGCCTGGACCTGGACAGCCCCGACAAGGCGCTGGAGGCCTTCCACACGCTGCGAGACTCCCGGCGCATCGAGCTGCAAATCGAACGCGACGGCGCGCCGGTCCGGAAGGTCTTCGACGTCCAGTAAATGCCCTGTAACCGCTTTCCGGAGGGCTGCGTACTCGTCGGCAACCCGCTGTCCCCGACCTGATCACGGAGCCATCCCATGAGCCTCTGGAGCCCCGCCGCCCGCGACGCCTTCCGCGCCCGCGTCACGCCCAAGCCCGCTCCCCGCCCGGAGGTGACCCCGAAGGCCCCGGCCGCCCTCAAGCCTCCGCCCGCGCACCTCCGGCAGCAGGACTCGTTCACCCCGTCAGGCCCTGCGCGCAAGAGCCCGATGCCCGAGCTCAACCCCCGGGCCATCCACACCGGCTACGACAAGCCCCAGCAGGCGGAGGACCTGCCGACGAAGAAGACGGGCACGGCCATCCTCACCCTCAACACCGCCACAGGCGCGGGCGACGAGTACAACGAGAAGACCAACCGCAAGGCCCAGGCCCAGCTCATCAAGGACTCCGGCGCCACCGTCGTCGCGTTCCAGGAAGTGGACGTGAACGTCAAGCGCAGCGGCGACCAGAACACCGCGCTCGCCATCGTCGCTGGCGTCGACCGGGACTTCGCCATCTTCCAGGGGAAGAACAGCCCCAAGCCCGTGGACATCTACGCGGATGCGCCCGAGACCGCCATCCGAGAGGGCGTGGACGGCACCACCCTCTACCAGACGCCCGGGGGCACGCTCGTCACGGGCGAGGCCTTCTCCGGCGATGACCAGGAGGGCGGAATCAAGGAGGACACGGGCGCGGATGCCACCTACGGCAACGCCACCTACGTCGCGGATCCGGATCAGCTCACCGAGGCCTATACCGTCGCGCTGCCCACCCGCGTCGGGGGACCTGGCGCCGCCTCCGCGGACAGGCTCGCCGCCCTCGCGGACGGCCAGCTGACGCCCGAGGAGCGCAACCAGCTGCACGTCAACAACGAGGTCCTCCGCCACGACGGCGCGTCGGAGCCGCGCGCCGCGCTCGTCACCCGCGTCAAGGGACCGGACGGCCAGGAGCGCACCATCATCAACGTCCACGTCGCCGCGGGGGAGGACAACAAGGACCTGCGTGACGCGCAGCTCGCGTACATCGCGCAGATCGCCGCCGCCGAGGCCAAGGGCCCACCCGCGCGAGACGTCGTGGTGATGGGCGACCTCAACACCTCCACCACGGAGGTGCAGGAAATCTTCGGCCAGTACGGCCTGCAGCGCGCCGTGGGCGGCACGAGCGGCGACCCGGACGAAATCGAGGACTTCGACCAGGTGTGGACCACCGCCGGCGTGAACACCCAGAACAGCGCCCAGGTGGACACCGGCGGCGCGTCGGACCACCCGCACGCCGGCTACACGGAGATCAGCTGATCAGGCCTGCGCCGCCGCCAGCTTCTCCTGCGCGGCCTCCCAGCGGGCATAGAGGTCCTCCAGCTCCTCCTTGCCCGCGCGGTGCGCATCCATCAGCGGCTTCGCCCGGGCGAAGTCGTTGTAGAGCACCGGATCCGCGAGCTGCCCCTCGCGGTCCTTCTGCTCGGCCTCCACCTTCGCGATGCGCTCCTCCAGCTTCGCGATCTCCTTCTTGATGGGGCCCTCCACCACGGAGCGACGCTGGCGCGCCTCCGCCTCCAGGCGCTTGCGCTCCTTCTCCGACACCGGGCCCGAGCCCGCCGCCCCGCCCTTCCCGTTCGACGCGCCCGTGTCCGCGCCCTCCGCCGCCAGGCGCAGCTGCTCCTGGTGGTAGAGGTATTCGTCCAGGTTGCCCGGGTGCGACGTGAGCTTGCCGTCCGCCACCTCCCAGACGTGCGTGCACAGGTTGTTGATGAAGCTGCGGTTGTGGCTCACGAACAGCAGCGTGCCGCCGTACAGCTTCAGCGCTTCAATCAGCATCTCCGACGAGTCCAGGTCCAGGTGGTTCGTCGGCTCGTCCATCAGGAGGAAGTTGGACGGGATGAGCAGCAGCTTCGCCAGGGCCACGCGCGCGCGCTCGCCACCGCTCAGCACGCCGATGGGCTTGTCCACGTCGTCGCCGCTGAAGAGGAACGCGCCCAGCACGCCGCGCACGTAGCTCTCCGGCTTGTCCGCCGCCAGGGGCCGCACCTCTTCGATGATGGTGTTGTGGCGGTCCAGCTTGTCCGCGTGGTGCTGCGCGTAATAGCCCACCACCACGTTGTGCCCCAGGGACACCTTGCCCGTGTCCGGCGCCAGCTCGCCCGCGACCATCTTGAGCAGCGTCGTCTTGCCCGCGCCGTTCGCGCCCACCACGGCGATGCGCTGGCCCCGCTCCAGCCGCGCGTTCAGCCCGTCGTAGACGGTGAGCGCGCCGTAGCGCTTGGTGATGCCCTCCATCAACACCACGTCGCGGCCCGAGCGCTCCACTTCCGGGAAGCGGAACTTCATCGTCTGGCGCTCTTCCAGGACCTGGACCTTCTCCAGCTTGGCCAGCATCTTCGCGCGGCTCTGCGCCTGCTTCGCCTTGGTGGCCTTCGCGCCGAACCGGTCGATGAAGCCCTGCAGCTCCGCGCGGCGCTGCTCCACCTTCTCCGCCCGGGCCTGCAGGAGCACCATCTCCTCCGCGCGCTGGCGCTTGTAGTCCTCGTAGTTGCCGGCGTACTCGCGCACGCCCTCCATCTCCAGCGACACCACCCGGTTGATCTGCCGGTTGAGGAAGTCGCGGTCGTGGGAGATGAGCACCATCGCCTTGTTGGAGCGGCGCAAAAACCCGTCGAACCACGCGAGCGTGGGCACGTCCAGGTGGTTCGTGGGCTCGTCCAGCAGCAGCAGGTCCGGGTCCTGGAGCAGCAGGCCCGCCAGCGCCGCGCGCATGCGCCAGCCGCCGGAGAGCGCCTGGGTGGGCTTGGACAGGTCCGCGTCCTTGAAGCCCAGGCCCTTGAGGATGCGCTCGGCGTGGTGGCGGCCGTAGCGGTTCTCGAAGTCGTCCAGCTCCGCGTGGAGGTCCGCCAGCGTCTGCGCCAGCTCCAACTGCTCCTCCTCGTCCGTGCTGGCCGCGAGCGCTCCTTCCGTGTCCTTGAGGCGCGACTCCAGCGAGTCCCGGCCAGGCACGGTGCTCATGACGGCCTCCACCACCGTCCCCTCCGGCAGGCCGGCGATCTCCTGGGGCAGGTAGCCCGCCCGGGCCCGGCGGCTGTACTGGACGGTGCCCCCGTCCGGCTGGCTCACCCCGGCGATGATCTTCATCAGGGACGACTTGCCCGTCCCGTTGGCCCCCACCAGGCCCACCCGGTCCCTGGGACCGAGGGTGAAATTGTCCTCGTCGAAGAGGACCTTCTTTCCGTAGGCGAGGCTGATGTCCTGGGCGATGACGAGGCTCATGGCGGAGGGGGGAGATAACAGCCGGCAAGCCCCACGGGAACGGTTCTGATGCCTGCTTGACTGCCCAGGGAGCACATCTCCCCGGTTGGGCGGAAGGCGGGGCTTGCCTATACTCCCGGCACCCATGGCCGCCCCCTGCCCCCACTGCGGTAGTACCGAAGGTCAAGATCACCTGTGCGCGGCGCAGAGTCTCCAGCTCCTGGGCCAGGTGCTGGACGGCCGATACAAGATCGAGAGCGTCCTGGGTCAGGGCGGCATGGGCATGGTGTTCCGCGCCACGCAGACGTCGGTGCAGCGCCCGGTGGCCGTGAAGACGCTCAACCCGTCGCTCGCCGCGGCGCCCCAGTTCTTCGAGCGCTTCCGCCGCGAGGCGGAGATCGCCAGCCGGCTGCGGCACCCGAACGTCATCACCATCTTCGACTTCGGCCGGGCCGCGGACGGCACCTGCTACTACGTGATGGAGCTCCTCAAGGGGGAGAGCCTCAAGGAGCTGGTGAAGCGCGAAGGGCCCATGACGCTGCGCCGCGCGGTGAACCTGCTGGAGCAGGCCACGCTGGGGCTGGCGCACGCGCATGAGGAGGGTTGCGTCCACCGCGACCTGAAGCCGCACAACATCATGGTCCAGGCGCTCGACGGGAAGGACTTCGTCAAGGTGCTGGACTTCGGTCTGGTGAAGGCGCTGGAGCAGGACGAGGAGGAGCAGCTCACCTCCACGGGCCAGGTGCTGGGCACCCCGCAGTACATGCCGCCCGAGCAGGCCGGCGGCGAGTCCGTGGACCAGCGCTCCGACCTCTACTCGATGGCGGGCGTGCTGTACTTCTGCCTCACGGGCAGCTCGCCGTACGGCGCGAACACGGTGCGCAAGGCGCTGACGGCGTCGCTGACGCAGCCCGTGCCCCCGGTGAACAGCAAGCGCCAGGGCGCGCCGGTGCCCCCGGAGCTGGACGCCTTCTTCGCCAAGGCGCTCGCGCCGGAGAAGGAGGACCGGTACCAGAACGCGCAGGAGTTCATCGACGCGCTGCTGGACGCGGTGGAGGGCCTGTCCGCGGAGGAGCTGGACGCGCACCCCACGGGAGGCACGGCGGGCACCGAGCGAGGCACGGGCAGCCGCAGCCGTCCGGGAGCGGGCTCGGGAAGCCGAGCGGGCTCGGGGAGCCGGCTGGGTTCCGGAAGCCGCGCGGGCCGTGCACCGGCCGCGGGCAAGACGGGCTCCCGCATGGGCCTGGCCCCGCCGCCCCGGGGGACCACGCCGGCCGGAGCGCAGGCTCCGCGTGCGACGGGCAACGCGCACAGCCCGGCGCCCGCGGCGCAGCGGGCCCGTCCGTCCGCGCCCCGCCAGGTGGAGCCGGAGCTTCCGCCGCCGCCCAAGGGCATGTCCGCGGGCATGAAGGCCGCGCTCATCGGCGTGCCGCTGTTGTTGATTGGAGCGGGCGTGGCGGTGGTGATGGCGCGCGGAGGTGGCAATGAGACGCCTCCGGCCCCCGTGGGGATGACGCCTCCTCCGAGGGCACCCGTGGAAGCCCCGCCCTCGCGGGTGCAGGAGCCGGCGGCGACGCCTCCTCCGGCGGCGCTGCCGCAGGACGTAACGGTGGAGTTCACCTCCACGCCGTCTGGCGCGGCCATCTTCGACGGCGAGGCGCAGATCGGCACCACGCCCACGAAGCTGATGCTCCCGCGTGAGAAGGCCTCCGTGCTGCGCTTCAAGCTCGCGGGACACCAGGACCAGGAGAAGCGGCTGGACTACAGCCGGCTCGCGGACACGGCGGAACAGCACGTGAACGTGCGCCTGGACCCGGTGCGCACCGCCCCGCCGCCCCGGCCCACGAAGCCCTCGAAAGCCGGCGGCAACGACCCGGGCATCGGCGTGTTCGAGTAGGACGAGGGTTCGATTCCCTCGGCCTTGCTTCCGAGAAGCCCGGCAATCCTAAAGGGTTGCTGGGCTTTTCTTTGCCCTCATTGCTCATTCCAGCGGTGAGTGGCCAACCGCGGGAACGAGGACTTCACGCCCGTCCTACGCTCGCGCCAGGGTGACGAGAAGCTCATCCAGCTGCTCGAACGTCTCGACCAGCGCCTCCGCCGCGCCGCCGGCAGCGTCGAGCGCTTCCTTCGAGGCGTAGAGCTCGCTCACGACCAGCAGCGTCTTGCCCTCTTTTTCCTCGAAGGTCACGGTGGTGACGGACGAATTGTCACCGCCTTCCTCATTGGTCCAGACGAGGCGCGAGTGCGGTGTCACTTCGGTGTACGTCCCGAAGAACGCCATCCCCTGAGCGAACACCAGACGGTATTTGCCCCCGATACGGACATCCATCTCGCAGGAAGCCAGGGTCATTCCCATCGACTTCGGAACCCACCACTTCTTGAACAGCTCGGGCTTCGTCCACGCCTCGAACACGATGCGTGCCGGAGCATTGACGGTTCGCGTGACGACGGTCTCACGCTCGGACTTCCGTTCCACGATCGTGCGGTTCTTCATGGGTGTGCGCTCACTCTCTGTTCTTGCGTCCATCGACCTGTTCCTTGTGTTTCAATTCCTCGACAACCTTGTCCAACTCGTCGAAGCGTGCGTCCCAGAGCTGGCGGTAGCTCTCGAGCCAGGCCATCTCTTCCTCCAGTCGGCGCGGGCCGATCTTGCAGGTCCGCACACGCCCGACCTTCTCCGTGATCACGAGCCCGGCCCGCTCCAGGACACCGACGTGCTTCTTCATGCCCGTGAGGGTCATGTTGAACTTCTCGGCGAGGTCCGTGATCGACGCCTCCGCACGCCCGAGCTGCTCCAGCACACCGCGTCGGGTGGCGTCGGAGAGCGCGGCGAACGAGGCATCAAGGCCGGCACTTGCATACTGAACCATATGGTTCAGTGTCTAGCACGCGGAGAGATGTCACGCAACGGCACTTCGAGTGCGCGCTGCGAGCCGGTCACAACACTCTGAAGGCTCAGGCGGATCGGGTGCGCAGGCGGC
The DNA here is from genome assembly GCF_017302985.1 of Corallococcus macrosporus. Lineage (NCBI taxonomy): Bacteria > Pseudomonadati > Myxococcota > Myxococcia > Myxococcales > Myxococcaceae > Corallococcus > Corallococcus macrosporus. Next base: position 76,692 of record NZ_JAFIMU010000003.1, on the reverse strand, counting down.
CTTCGTAATCACGCTTGCCGATCGGTACACCGCGCGAGCGGAGGATGTCGTAGGCAGTGACGGCGTGGAAATGGAAGTTCGGCAGGGAGAACGAGAGGATGAACGTCTCCGACGTGAAGGCGAGCCTCCGCGGACCGATCTGAAGGTCCAGCTCCTTGCCCGCGCATCGGTTGATCTCGTCGGGCGTGAACGCCTCCAGCGCCACTTCCGCTTTGCTCATCATCGCCCGCAGGTCAGCGAAAGGGACCGGTCCGACCAGGGCCGGCGGTGCGAACACGCCGGTCTTGAGAGCTTCCACTCCCCACACGGAATGGTGCCATGTGGCTTCGACCTGAAAGTGGAAGGGCGCCATGTCATCGAAAAGGCGCGCATTCACGAAGTCGTTGGAATCAGCACCCGTCTCAGCGCAGTGCCTGGCCGCGCGGTCGAGAAAGCCTGAGACGGCCCTGACGGTCTGCAGGAAGGTGGGCACGCTGAGGGCGTAGAGTGATGTCGCCATTGGTTTTCCCTCGCATTCTGGCGCTCGCGTTTCCGCCATTTTCAGCATGCGTTCGAGCGATCACTCCAGCAAGAGGAGCAAAGGAAGGACAGAAGCTCTCTTGGGCGTAGCGGGCGGGAGCAGAACGGGAGGTGCGGGACACTGACGAGGAGCGCATCAGCCGCGCGCCGAGCCAGCGCAAAAGCCTTTCATCTCCAGCAGACACACGCCTGCCCAGCTCAAGGAGGCGAACTCATCCGGGGCGAACGTCCTTTTCAGCAGCCTGGCCCAGTCCAAACGGAGTGTGCGCTCCTTCCTCGGCTCCTCCACCGTCGCGGCAAGGGCGAGGCTCTTCTACTCCAGCCCCGGAGCCCCCCACGCTTGAGCGAGGCTCCTCTGAAAGGATCACGGCGTGAACAGGAAGAGCCGCGCGTACCACAACCGTTGGCTCAGCACAGGTGACGCTCACCGCACGAGGACGAGCGCGTAAATCCACGGGTGGCCTTGCCTTGCGCCAGACGTCTGATCGGCTGATGTCTGGTGAGCAGGTGTCACCGGAGCCCAGGAGAGCGAAAGGTCACCATCAGCTCTCCAGGAAAAGCCATGAAACCGAAGAAGACAGGCTATAATATGGGGATCAAACGGAAGCGCATGACCCTTGAGTAATTTCACGCGCAGTCCTACTGTGCGCGACAGCATTCTCCATAATCACAGATGGACCCGAGGAAATATGAGCTTACGCTCAAGTAATGCCCTCACCCTCACCCTCGTGCAGCTCTTGTGCTGGCCTGTAGTGGGTGCAGAAGCACAAGATGCAGGCACGCCATCCACGCTCGATGCCTCTGTGGTTACCTCAACCCAGACGGAGTCACCTCAGAGCGACGCAGAGAAGGCGGAGCTGGATCAAGAGTGTGCGACGCGAAGAGCCATTGTGGCCCAGAAGTGGATCCGTCTTGTCGAAGACGAGTTCCTCGCCTTCATCTGTGAGAACAAGACCCTCGACGCGTCTGCGTTCGAGCAGAAGCTTGAGCAGTACGATGTCCTCAAGCGCCTTGGACCGGACGAAGAGATCCGCAGTCTTTCCACCAGCGACCTCAAGAACGCCGGCTATGAGTTCCTGGCCGAGCGTGACGAACCCGATGACTGGCACGAGGTCATCATCAAGACTGCGGACGCGGAGAAGTTTCCGATGAAGAAGGAGGTTCGGCTTCGCTCAGGTCCACTCCTGCGGGTCAAGGCTGACAAGCACTCCCGCGAAGGCCACTACGGCGCCACGCACCAGGCCCTTCAGCGCGTGACGCGCCTGCTGGATCCCAACGGCGAGGAATTCAAAAAGGCCCTCATCGTCCCCCGAGGGACGTTTCCAAGCTACGTCCATGAGCTGATGGCGGATGCCTCCCAGGACGGAGACTTCTATGCTTGGGAACTGCCAGAAGCGCACGCGCAGGCCGGGTGTGACGAGGAGGGCACCGCGCGCAACACACCTTGCGCGGAGCCAGGACAACCGAACTGCTGGCAGCAGAGGTTCTTCGGCTGGGTCGGCAAGCAGCTTGCCCGCGCCAAAGCGGCCTGCGATGCGGGTGACGTGAATGCGTTCTACTATTGGATCGGCTACTCACTCCACCCAATCCAGGATCTCGCTCCCCACAAAGGGCGGACGAACTGTGAGCATGCCTTTAATGCCTATGTCGAGAAGGACAGTCCGGACAACCGGCCCGTGAACTTTGACCTCGCGGTCAGCACGACGGAAGCCTACCTAAAGGTGGTGGGAGACGAGATTAAGTCCGCGAGTTGTCTCTCCTCGGTTCGGACGATGCGGCAGGACCTGCCGGTTCAGAATCGGACGTGGAAGCGGCAGAACGTGGGAGCTGGATGGAATCCTACCTGGGCGCTAGGACTCCTCAAGTATCGCTTCACCCTGGCATCGAAGTACAAGAAGCTGAAGCCACCCGAATCGACCGTGCGATGGTTCACCAATGGTGACGAGAAGGACCAGACAGGACCGGCCTGGCACTCCTGCAGCGAAATTCAAGCGTGCCAAGCCCTGCTCAACGAACTCAAGCCCGTGGTCAAGGCTGCGTTCTCGGCTCCGTCTCGGACCTCGAACGGAGCTGCCCAATGACTCCGTGGATGGGGCGCATTGTGGGGCTCGTCCTCGGGCTGCTCCCGCCAGTGGCGTCGGCCCAGGTCGACGTGAACCAAGCGCTCGTGCATATCCGCTACGCCAATGTCGGGAACGCGGAGTGTGGCTGCTCGGGGACCGGGTTCTTCATCGATGTGACTCAGCGCCTGTTCATGACCGCTCGCCATGTGTGGCGGGCCACCGGCACGCTGCAAACTCTTGACTGCGCTAGGTACCCGAAACAACTCTCCTATCGGACCGCCACGGGAGAGACCTGGATAGGGCCCGCGACCCAGCAACCCGTTTGGGAGAGCAAGCTGGAGGATCTCGTCATCATCCGGTTGGATGACGGGGCGCCACCTCCACGGGCTGCGCTCCGAATCAGCACCCAGTTTCGCGAGGATTGTGTCTGGAAAGCGAGCGTTAGTGGCTATCCGAAGTGTGCTCTTCAGCACCGCACCCCTTATGCCAATCCGCACCATCAGAAATATACAGCGGGAGACACGAGCATCGACGACGAGTTCGCGCTCCATTTCATAGGGGCACAACGAAACCTCTATGATCTGACCGCCCAGTACCCGGATCCAGGCCATAGCGGTGCCCCCATCGTGATCCCAGGTACCGACGTGGTGGTCGGTGTTGTCTTGCACCGAGAAGAAACCTCGCAGGCCATCACGGGCACTTCTCTGTCGAATCTCATAGCGAGTACTGGCTTTGAGGATCGCTCTCCGGTCTCGATCTTCCAGCTCGCCCCTATCGACGTACCTCTAACCTGTGAGGCCCCCTATGTGCCGCCAGCGAAGCCTTCTCTTCAGCCCGAGCAGCGCCAGCGGTTCCGGGAGATGGTGAAGCACGTTGCCAACGGCTTATTGATGTCGTTCCGGTGCGAATGGCTCAAGTTCGGCGCCAGCCTTGCGAACGTCGCATGCAACAACAAGCCTTGTTCCCCCCAGGAGCTGTTGCGGCTCTACAATTCCGAGCGCATTAAGACGCTGCTGCGCAAGCCACAACTCTGCGAAGCCGTTAGGTCCGAACTCATCCAGATGAGTTCGGAGGCCGACGCTCAACTCGATCTGAGATGCAACGCTCCGGGCTCGTGGGGAAGGACATATGGGGATTGGCTGGTGAAAGACGTCAATGGCCCATTCAAGGGAGCCGCCCTCAATTCGAATGATAAGAAAAAGGCCTTCACGGCGTACGCTGCGGAGGTGGCTCTGGTGCAGGAGCTGCTCTTCAACCGGATTCCCCGCGGCAGTGCACACCGGGAAAAAGTCATCCTGAACATCATCGAATCATGGGCGGGGCAGGCCACGGAGGCCGGTGCCGAATTCTACGCCGCCGGGATTGCCTGGAATGCGCTTCGCGTCGAATGTCCGGACTGCCAGATGCCGCTGGCGCAGATTGACTCGCGGAGTCAGTGGTATCAAGTGGTCTTTGCCATTTTCGATGCCTGGGCGAGATACATGATCGTGCTGCCAACAAGTGTCAACGAACTCCCGACGGCCTACCCAGGCTGCTCGGATCTGGTGGTGCGGTACTCCGAGGAGAAATGGGCTATTGATACACAGTCGCCCGTGTGTGACTCTATCAACTGCATGCGCTTCGGAGATTCTGAGAACACCGGAGCGCTCGCTGCTCGGTTCGCGACGGTGCTCGTCCCTTGATCTGCTGCATTCATGACCGAGATTGCACTCGGCGCGGGTCCTAACAGCTCCTAACAAATGCCAGGACAGAGGCGTCGTAGGAGCATGACGCAGCAACCGAGGACGAGGAGCCCAAAGTGCACGTCGTCCCTGCGCTCGTCGCGGACACGGAGACGGCGCAACTGGTTCTTCCAAGCCAGCGTGCGTTCCACGACCCATCGATAGCGCCCCAGTCGCTCCTTGGACTCGACGCCTGGACGCGCGATGCGAGCGACGATGCCTCGCAGGCGCAGCCCCTGCCGGTTCTTCCTGGAGGCATAGGCTTTGTCGGCGTGCAGCTTGGTGGGGCGCAGTCTTCGCTGTCCCGAAGGCATCCTCACCGCGGGCACGGAGTCGATGAGCGGGAAGAACTCGTGCGTGTCGTGGACGTTGGCGGCCGTCACGGACTCGGTGAGCGGCAGTCCCTGGGCGTCTACGAGAAGATGATGCTTGCTACCCGCCTTCGCTCTATCCGTCGGGCTTGGGCCCGTGAGGGCCCCCTTTTTGACGCCCGCACGGACGAGGAGTCGATGGAGACTCGCGAGAAGTCCACCTTGCCGCGCAGTCCCAGCTCATCCAGCAGCCGCGCCTGAAGCTGTTCCCACACGCCGGCCCGGGTCCATTCCTCCAACCTGCGCCAGGCTGTCATGCCCGACAGGCCGAACTGCTTGCGAGGCAGCATCTCCCAAGGGATGCCGCTCCTCAGCACGAAGACGATGGCCTCCAGCGCCGCCCGGTCGTCCGCACGAGGGCGGCCCATCTTCTTCTTGGGCCGAGGCGGAGGCAGCAGCGGTGCCACGCGCTGCCAGAAGGCGTCGGGGACGAGTTCACGGACCATGTCCCTCAAGCTGAGGACGCCCCCTGCCAACGGCCAGCCCAGCGCTGACTTTCGGTAGGTGCTGTAAACCGGAACGAGACGCGCTCCATCTCGATCCGCCCCTGCAGCTCACGCCTGACTCCGGCTGCACTCCGTCCCACTCCACCGGGGTCTCCAGCACATCGTCGATTCGCTTGATGTAGCTGCCCATCAGCTGCAGCTATCCCATCGTGGTGACCACGTTCGCCAAGGGTGTCAGCAGGGCCGCAGCCAGCGCGTTCAGGCTCAACATCGTGTCTAGGCGCATCCGCCCTTCCATCACCTGCAGCGCCCCCAGGCAGAGCAGCAGCAGCGGCGCGCTCAGCCGCAGCGTGCCGGAGATCGCGTCCACCCAGGGAGTATGGGAAGGACTGGAGCCCTCTTAGGCATAGCGGGTGGGAGTAGCGCGGGAGCTGAGGGACGCTGACGGGAAGCCGATGAGTCGCACGCCGGGCCCGCGCAGCAGCCTTTCATCTCCGTCAGACACACGCATGCCCAGCCCAGCTCAATCACGCGAGGACATCCAGGGCGACCGTCCTTCTCAGCAGCTCGGCCCAGTCCAAGCGGGGTGTGCGCTCCTTCCTCGGCTCCTCCACCGTCACGGCAGAGGCGGGACTCTCCTCCTCCAGCCTTGCCTCCGCGCCTGCTTGAGGGAGCAGTGGAGGGCGAGGTGCTGGACGTCATGCGCCAGGCTGCGGGCTGGCTGGACGTGGAGAAGGGCCTGCTGGCGCAGGCCAAGGTCTAGATGGCGCAGTACCTGAGCAACCGGGAGTAGCCGCTCGGAGATTGCGTCCGTCCAGGCCGTACTCGCCCGGCTGGAGGAACGCTCACGTCACGGTGCTGGTGCCGCGAGCGTCGCAGGAATGCTGCACCGGTGATGAGCAGCAGCAGCCCCATGTCTCTCTTTGCAGGCCTCGCGACAGCTCAACAGGCGCAGCCAAGCCCCTTGTGGCAGGTCTTGTCGAGCGCGATGCAGGAGTCCCCGCAGGGCTGACTGTCCGAGCCACAGTACTTGCAGCAGCCACCCACCCCGATTCCCAGCGAGTCTTCGCTCAATTCATCTTGCACACGGGGCTCATCGACCACCGGGTTGAAGCAACCCTGCATCAGGACCACAGCAACCAGCATTCCAGTCAATCGGGTCATCTCGCTCCCTGCCTTGCGAATGAGGCACACCAACTCCCCACGAGTACATTCCTAGCGCCATGAGGCCGAGCGGCTCCATCCCACTCCGGTGGGGGTCACGCCTGCCTCTGATGCCCCTGTCGCCTAGCTGGATATGAATTCCTGGAATACCCGTCGTTTCTGATGCGACGGAGCACCATCGGCGTGTTGGTCGTGCGCAATTTCTGCCTGGCTGAGCCCAGGTCCTTGGTCAATTTCTTCATGGAGTCCGCCCGGCGGCGCTACTTCGCGAGAGGGGAAGCGCGGCCTACCTATACCCTGCAGGTACCGACGCATCTGCCGTCTTGCCACCTACAGCAAAGTGCAGCGATTGTATCCATGGGACAGGCCCCACATCTTCCACTTGTCTCTCCACAGCCATGACAACCAGCAACACTCCGCCCCCGGAAGCACAAGCCACTCCTCAGACTGAAATCCTCCCGCCCGAGCCCGGGAGCAGCGGCGGAATACCGGACGAAGGCGTCGGCATTCCGCCGGACATGGTTGCCGCCATGATGGCGATGCAGCAACTCGCAGAGACTGTCATGCCAATCGCAAAGACTTTCTTCGATGCACGAGCCAAGCTCATGGGTGCACAGCCCGATCTTGATACCCTCCGCGAGAAAAACGCTCACGAACGAGCCATGGCGAACCAGCAGCTTTCCTGGGCCTTCTACACCGCTCGCGACAAAATGGTCGGTCGGCTAATGATTGCATGGACCGCAGCGTTGGTGCTGCTGATCGCGGGCGGCGTCTTCGCCATTCAGCAGAAGGTCATCGACCAGCAATCAGCCCTTACCCTTGGGCTCTTCGTTGCAGGCGCTATGGGGTGGGCTGGATCAAAGTTCACAGGTCGCACCCAGCCTCCCTCCGGCCCAAACGGCCCCTGATATCGCCTCAACTCCACGTGGCTCGCAGGCGCATCGATGTATGTGGACGGGAGTCAATCCATCATGACGTGAGGCAGAGTGCGACCAGCACCCAGGTGGCCTTCACGGCCACCTCGGGAGGCTCGGGCTTCAGACGAACTGGCCGCGCAGCCGAGTGCGGCAATGGGTCCAGGAACTCGATGCCGTTGCGGTGGAGGACAGGACACTGCCCACCCAGGCTCGCCACGTCGATCTCCTGTCCCGTGGCTTCAGGATGATGGTGCTCAACTCGCCGCCGCAGTGACGCACGCCAATGAAGTAGGAGAAGTCCACGGTCTCCCAGCGATTTAGCGTGGCTGAATGCAGAGCCGGCGCATAAGTCTTTCATCTCCAGCAGACACACGTCTGCCCAGCCCAGCCGCTTTCCCAGGAGGGGCGTCGCAGGTGCCTGGATCTCTGGGCTGGCTGTGACGGCTTGAGCTTCCATGCGCTCAGCGCAGGCCCGGTCCTCCGGGCCCTGAGCGCCTCAGGGGCGCGGGCCCGCCGTGGGGGGGCGCTCCGTGCCGGCCTCCGTGGGGCTGGAGGACGCCTCCGGGGGTGACTCCAGCACGCGGGCCAGGGCCCGGCCCAGGACCTCCACCTGCGGCGACTGGAGCACGGAGTAGTGGGTGCCCGGCACGTCCACCACGCGCGGGTCCGGGGTGAGCGCGGCCCAGCCCCGGGTGCGGTCGCTGCCCTCGTCCACGTTGGCCTCGGTGCCGCGCAGCAGCCACACCGGCACCCCGAGCGGCTCGAGGACGTGGCCGGAGAGCGCGGCGAGGCAGGCGTTGAAGACGCGCTGGCGCCGCTGGAGCCACGCGAGCCCTACCTCCGCGCCGAACACGCCCGTGCGCTGTCCGGCCTCCAGCAGGTAGTGCAGCAGGCGGTGGGAGTCTCCTGGCGGCACGTCCGGGGGTAGCGTCTCCGGCAGGCCGGTGGTGTGCGCCAGGTTCACCGTGAAGAGCTGGCCCTGCGTCGTGGGGTCGTCCACGCGCTGGCCCCGCGCATACGACGTCGGGCTGGGCTCGATGAAGACCAGCCGCTCCACCTGCTCGCCCTGGCGCAGCAGTTGGCGCGCCATCTCGAAGGCGATGAGGGCGCCCATGGACCAGCCGCCCAGGCGGTAGGGACCGTGGGGCCGCACCGTGCGCATCGCCTCCACGTAGAGCGCGGCCAGGTCCTCCAGTGAGTCCACTGTCGGCTGTCCGCTCTCCAGGCCCGGCGCCTGGAGGCCGTGGAAGGGCTGGTCCTCGCCCAGCTGCCGCGCCAGCTCCGCGTAGCCCCACACCGTGCCGCCAATGGCGTGCACGCAGAAGAACGGCGGGCGCGTCCCCTTCGGTTGAAGGGGCACCAGCAGCTCCGCGGGGGCGATGCCCGGCTTCAGACGGGACAGCGGCGCGTCCGGCGTGAGGACCGCCTGCTCCAGCAGGGCTCGCAGCTGGCCGGCCCAGCGCGTGGCGGTGCCCGGGTCGAAGAGGTCGCGGTTGTACTCCAGTACTCCGGTGAGGCCGGTCTCCGGCTCCTCCCACAGGGCCAGCGTCAGGTCGAACTTGGCGGACTGGCGCTCCACGTCCACGAAGCCCAGGGACAGTCCGGGCCCCATGGGCTGGGACACGGGCGCGTTCTCCAGCACGAAGAGCACCTGGAACAGCGGAGAGCGACCCGGCTCGCGCGCCGGACGCACCGCCTCCACCACGCGGTCGAATGGGGCGTCCTGGTGCGCGTAGGCACCCAGCGTCACGTCGCGCACGCGGGCGAGCAGCGCGCGGAAGCCCTCGGCCGCGTCCACGCGCGTGCGCAGGGCCAGCGTGTTCACGAAGCACCCGAGCATGTCCTCCAGCTCCGGCGCCGGACGGCCCGCGATGGGCGAGCCCACCACCACCTCCGCCTGGCCGCTCAGCCGCGACAGGAGCGCCTGGAGGCCGGCGAGCAGCACCATGAAGGGCGTGACGCCCTCGCGGTGGCCCAGCGCCTTTACCGACTCCGACAGCGGCAGGCCCAGTCGCACCGGCACGCGCCCTCCCCTGAAGGTCTGCACGTCGGGGCGCGGGTGGTCGGTGGGCAGCTCCAGCGCGGCGGGCGCACCCGCGAGCTGGCGGCGCCAGTACGCCAGCTGCGACGCGAGGACGTCCTCCGTCAGCCACGCCCGCTGCCAGAGCGTGTAGTCCACGTACTGGAGCGGGAGCGCGGCCAGCACGGGCGGCTGATCCGTGCTGAAGGCCTCGTAGAGGGACGACAACTCCCGGGTGAGCACGGCGGAGGACCAGCCGTCGGAGATGATGTGGTGCAGCGTCACCACGAGCAGGTGGTGCCGCGCTCCCAGCCGCACGAGCAGGCCGCGCACCAGCGGACCCCGGGCCAGGTCGAAGGGCACCTCCGCCTGGGCCGCCGCGAGCGCCAGCGCCTCGCGATCCCGCTCCGCCTCCGGCACGCCGCCCAGGTCCACGAAGCCCAGCGCCGGTGGCAGCTCCGGCAGGATGACCTGCAGCGGGCCCTGCGCGTCCTCGCGGAACACGGTGCGCAGGCTCTCATGGCGCTGGTGCAGCGCGTGGAAGCTCCTCACCAGCGCCCGGGTGTGCAGCGGCCCGGTGAGGCGCAGCGCCGCGAGGATGGTGTACGCGCTGCTTCCGGGCTCCAGCCGGTCCAGCAGCCACAGCCGCTGCTGCGCGAAGGACAGCGGCAGCCTTCCCGTCCGCGGCATCGGCAGCAGCGGCGGCACGGCGGGAGAGGCGTCCCCTGCTTCGCGCGCGGCGTCCACCCGCGCGGCGAGCGCCTGGAGCGTGGGCGCGTGGAAGAAGGCCTCCAGCGGCAGCTCTACGCGCAGCGACGCGCGCAGCCGCGACACCACCTGCGTCGCGAGCAGCGAGTGGCCCCCCAGCTCGAAGAAGTGGTCGGTGAGGCCCACACGCTCCACGCCCAGCACCTGCCGCCAGAGGCCCGCGAGCAGCTGCTGCGTGGGCGTCTGGGGGGCTTCGTAGGGACGGGGGCTCGCGCGCTCCAGGACGGGGACGGGCAGTGCCTTGCGGTCCACCTTGCCGTTGGGGTTGAGCGGCAGCGCGTCCAGCACCACGAAGGACGTGGGCACCATGTACTCCGGCAGCGTGCGGCGCAGCCCGTCCTTGAGCGCCGCCGCGTCCAGCGTCTGCCCGTCCCGGGCGACGACGTAGGCCACCAGCCGCTTGTCGCCGGGCACGTCCTCGCGCGCCAGCACCACGGCTTCGCGCACGCCGGGGACGGCCTGCACGGCGGCCTCCACCTCGCCCAGTTCGATGCGGAAGCCGCGCACCTTCACCTGGAAGTCGTCGCGGCCCAGGTACTCCAGCGTGCCGTCGGGGCGGTAGCGCACACGGTCCCCCGTCTTGTACATGCGCGAGCCCGGCGGACCGAAGGGCTCCGGCAGGAAGCGCTCCGCGGTCAGGTCCGGCCGGTGGAGGTAGCCGCGCGACTGGCCTTCGCCCGCGAGGTACAGCGCCCCGGGCTGGCCCACGGGCACCGGCCGCAGGTCCGCGTCCAGCACGTAGGCGCGGGTGTTGGACAGTGGCCGGCCGATGGGCGGCACCTCGCCCGGCCGCACGCGCGCGAAGGTGGAGTACGTGGTGTCCTCCGACGGGCCATAGAGGTTGTAGAGCCGCTGCACCGTGGGCGTGTCGAACACCTGTCGCGCGAGCGACGCGGGCAGCGCCTCGCCCGCCAGGTTGATGGTGCGCACCGAGGGCGGCAGCGCGCCCAGCCGCAACAGCTGCGCCATGGCCGAGGGCACGGTGTTGACGAGCGTCACCTCCGACGCCTGGGGCAGCTCCGCCAGGTGCAGCGCGTTGCGCGCGAGGATGACGCGGCCTCCCCGGGTGAGCGGGGCGAAGACCTCGAAGACGGAGAGGTCGAAGTTGAGCGACGTGCACGCGAGCACGCCCTGGAGCTCCTCCGCGGAGTACAGGCCGTGCACCCAGGTGAGGAAGGCCACCGCCGCGCGGTGCGGGATGGCCACGCCCTTGGGCCGCCCGGTGCTGCCCGACGTGTAGATGAGGTAGGCCAGGTTCTCCGGCAGGGGCGCTTGAGTGAGCGACGCGTCCGGAGACGCCTGGCCTGGCGCCTCCGCGTCGTCCTCCAGGCACACCACCTGGCAGGTGTGCGCGGGCAGCGCGGGCACCAGGTGCGCGTGCGCCACGAGCGCGGGGCCGCGTGCGTCCTCCAGCAGGAAGGCCAGCCGCTCCCGCGGGTACGTGGGGTCGAGCGGCACGTACGCCCCACCCGCCTTGAGGATGCCCAGCATGCCCACGACCATGTCGGCGTTGCGCTCCACACACAGGCCCACGCGGACCTCCGGGCCCACGCCCAGGGCCCGCAGCCGCCGCGCCAGACGCCCGGCGCGCTGCTCCAGCTCGCGGTAGGTGAGCCGCACCGGACCGGCGACCACCGCCACCGCGTCCGGCGTGCGCCGCGCCTGGGCCTCCACCAGGTGGTGCAGGCACGCGTCGCGAGGGAAGTCCTTCGCGGTGTCGTTCCAGGTCACCAGCACGCGGTGCCGCTCCTCGGCGGAGAGGACGGGCGCCGCGGGCGCGAGCGCGGGCAGGCCGCCGGTGTCCTCTGGCGCGGTGTCCTCGGTGAGAGGGAGCACCGGGTGGCGCTCCCGGGCCGGGGCGGCGCGCTCCACCGGGGCCACGGTGCCCGCGCGCGCGTCATCCACGCACCGCGCGAGCTGCCGCACGGTGGGGTGCTGGAAGAGGACTCGCAGCGACAGCTCCACGCCGAAGCGCACGCGCAGCCGCGCGAGCACGCGCGTGGCCAGCAGCGAGTTGCCGCCCAGCCGGAACAGGTCGTCCCGCGCGCCCACGTCCGCGACCCCCAGCAGCTCTCCGAACAGCGCGGCGATGACCTCCTCCGTGGGCGTCTGGGGCGGGACGCGCGCTTCCTGCGCCGCGCGCTCCAGCGTGGGCGCAGGCAGCGCCTTGCGGTCCACCTTGCCGTTGGGGCTGAGCGGCAGCGCGTCCAGCACCACGAAGGCCGTGGGCACCATGTACTCCGGCAGCCTCGCCTGGAGCGACGCCTTGAGCCCGTCCACGTCCAGCGTCTGCCCGGCCCGGCCCGCCACGTAGGCCACCAGCCGCTTGTCGCCGGGTACGTCCTCGCGGGCCAGCACCACCGCCTGGCGCACGGTGGGGTGCTGCTCCAGCGCGGTTTCTATCTCCCCCAGTTCGATGCGCAGGCCGCGCACCTTCACCTGGAAGTCGGCGCGGCTCAGGTACTCCACCTCTCCGTCCGGCAGCCAGCGCGCCACGTCCCCCGTGCGGTACAGCCGCGCGCCAGGCAGGGCGCTGAACGGATCCGGGACGAAGCGCTCCGCGGTGAGGTCCGGCCGGGACTGGTAGCCGCGCCCCACCTGCACGCCGCCGATGTACAGCTCCCCGGCCACGCCCACCGGCACCGGCTGGAACACCGGATCCAGGATGAGGATGGACGTGTTCGCCACCGCCCGGCCAATGGGCACCGAGCGCCGGCCGTCGCCGGGCGTGCACGCGAAATAGGTCACGTCCACGGCCGCCTCCGTGGGGCCGTAGAGGTTGTGCAGGCCCGCGTGCGGCAGCACCTGGAGACAGCGCTCCTTGAGCTCCAGGGGCAGCGCTTCGCCGCTGCACACCACCCGGCGCAGCGACGCGCAGCCGCGCGCCTCCGGTTCCTCCAGGAACACCTGGAGCATGGACGGCACGAAGTGCAGTGTGGTGACGCCCGCCTCGCGGATGAGCCGCGCGAGGTACGCGGGCTCCTGGTGGCCGCCGGGCCGGGCGACCACCAGCCGCGCGCCCGTCATCAACGGCCAGAAGAACTCCCACACCGACACGTCGAAGCTGAACGGCGTCTTCTGGAGCACCACGTCATCCGCGTCCAGGCGGTACTCCGTCTGCATCCAGCGCAGGCGGTTGCACACGCCCCGGTGCGCGTTCATCGCGCCCTTGGGCCGGCCCGTGCTGCCGGAGGTGAAGATGATGTACGCGAGCGCGTCCGACAGCGGCTGGCGCGCGGGCGCATGCGTGGGCAGCTGCGACAGCGCTTCCGCCTCTGCGTCCACGCACACCACGCGCGCCCCGTGGGGCGGCAGCCCGGGCACCAGGTGCTCCTGCGCCAGCAGCACCGTGGGGCGCGCGTCCTGAAACATCCACGTCAGGCGCTGCGCCGGGTAGCCCGGGTCGAAGGGCACGTAGGCCCCGCCCGCCTTGAGCACCGCCAGCAGTGACACCACCAGCTCCAGCGAGCGCTCCAGGCACACGCCCACGCGCGACTCCGGCCCCACGCCGCACTCCCGCAGCCGGTGCGCCAACTGGTTGGCCCGCGCATCCAGCTGCGCGTAGGTGAGCGTGGCGTCCCCGAACGCGAGCGCCACCCGGTCCGGGGTGCGCGCCACCTGCGCCTCGATCAGCGACGCCAGATCCTCCGGCTCCGGCAACACCTGCCGCGCGCCGTGCCAGTCCACCAGGAGCTGACGGCGCTCCGCCTCGGAGAGCAGGGGCAGGTCGCGCAGGGCGGTGTCCGGCGCGGCCAGCGCGCCCACCAGCACCGTGCGCAGGTGCGCGAGCAGTCGTGCCACGGTGGGCGCCTCGAACAGGTCGGTGCTGTATTCAGCGGACAGGCGCAGGCCCTGGGGCAGCTCCGTGGCGTAGAGGGTGAGGTCGTGCTTCGTCGTGTCGGTGGTGACAGGCAGCACCTCCAGCGTGAGGCCCTCCTGCTGGAGCACCGCGCCGGGCGCGTTCTGGTGGATGACCATCACCTGGAACAGCGGCAGGTGGCTGGAGCTGCGCTCGGGCTTGAGCGCCTCCACCAGCTTCTCGAACGGGACGCCCTGGTGCGCCTGGGCCTCCGAGACCGTGTCGCCCACCCGGGCCATCAGCTCGCGGAAGCGCAGCCGGCCGGACAGCGGCGTGCGCAGCACCAGGGTGTTGATGAACAGGCCGACGAGCCCCTCCAGCTCCGCGCGGTCCCGGCCCGACACCAGCGTGCCCAGCGCCACGTCCTCCTGCCCCGTGTAGCGGTACACCAGCGACAGGAACGCGGACACCCACACCACGAAGAGCGTGGTGCCGTGGCGCTGGCTGAAGTCCCGCAGCGTCTGGGTGAGCTCCCGCGGCAGCGTGAGGAACTGCCGCGCTCCCGCCGAGCCCAGCGTCGCCGGCCGCGCCTTGTCCGCCGGCAGCTCCAGGCGCGCTTCAGGGTCCAGCTTTCCGCGCCACCAGGACAGCTGGGACTCCAGCGCCTCGCCCTTGAGCGTCGCGCGCTGCCACGCCGCGAAGTCCGCGTACTGCAGGGGCAGCGCCTCCAGCCTGGCGCTCGTGCCCGCCCGGGCCGCGGCGTAGACGGCCGCCAGTTCGCGCACCAGCACGCCCATGGACCAGCCGTCCGCGATGGCGTGGTGGAGGTTGAGCAGCAGCAGGTGCTCCTCTTCCGCCAGCGCGTAGAGCGTGGCGCGCGCCAACGGTCCCTCGGACAGGACGAAGGGGCGCTGGGCGTCGCGGGTGACGGCCCTCCACGCGTGCGCTTCGCGCTCCGCCTCCGGCACACCGCGCAGGTCCTCGCGCTCCAGCTTCAGCACGAGCGACGGGGCGATGACCTGGACGGGCTGCCCTTCCCTCTCGCGCAGCGTCGTGCGCAGGGTCTCATGGCGCTCCACCAGGACCTGGAGGCCCCGCCCGAGCGCGTCCGGATCCAGCGCGCCCGTGAGGCGCACCACCGCGGGCATGTTGAAGAGCGCGCTGCCGGGGCTCCACTGCTCCAGGAACCACATCCGCTCCTGGGAGAAGGACGCGGGGGCCTTGCGAGCCACCCCGGCCTTTTCCGCCAGCAGTCGGGCCAGCTTCGCGCGCTTCTCTTCCGGGGTCATCGCCATGGAAACGCACCTCGCTACAGGCGCCGGGGATGCCGGTCGCACAAGGGGGCTCGCTGCTGTCGTGAAAGGACTGTGGCTACGTCGGAATGGACAGCCGGGTGTGAAGGACCGCGCGGGCCCGCTCCAGGACCGCGCTCACGTCGTCAGCGGGGACGACCGCCTCCGTCCAGGCCAGCTCCGCCCCCCCTTCCCCACTGGCAACTCCCGGGGGGACCATCTGTTCCAGCAGCCGCCGTGCTTCCAGGCCGCGCTCCACCAGCGGCGGCGCCAGCGCGGTCACCAGCTCCAGGGTGCCCTCCCGCGTGGACGTCAGCGCCACCGCGATGGAGCCGGTCCCCTTGCGCAGCTGCTCCGCCAGGGTGCGTGGCTGGAAGTCCAGCCCGTCCCCCAGGTGGTGACACACGACGGTGGTGTCCCCCACGGTGGTCGCGGTCTCCAGCAGGCGCCGCGCCAGCTCCGCGCGCACGGCCCGCTGCGCCTTGCGCTTCTCCTTCTTGTCGGCCTGGGGCCCGTGCGACAGGTGCTCCCAGCGCTCCAGCAGGGGGGCGACCCGCGCGGGCGGCAGCTGCTCATCCTCCAGGCGCTTGTGCAGCGCGCCCAGGTGCCGCACGCGCTCGTTGCCGCCCAGGGCCTCCGTCCGCGCCAGGTCCTGCTCCAGCTCCGCCAGCGCCTGCTCCTGCCGCGCCGTGGCCTCCTGGGGCGTGGGGAAGGTGGGCGCGAAGACCTCCGGGACGCGGTCGAAGCCCACGACGTTCGCCTCGCCATCCACGGCGTGCAGGCGCTTGCGGCTGAAGGGCAGCAGCTGCTCGTTGCCCACCTTCATCGCCAGCCGCCACGGGGTATGTCGCCAGGACGGCAGGTGGCGCAGGTACACCGCGTTGTAGCGCGGCACCGGCCGGTCCCCGCGCAGCGTCTTGAAGGGATCCGCGCCGCCGCCGGTCTCCAGCATCACGCCCCGCGCCTGCGCGTCGCGCATCAGCAGGTTGTTGATCAACCGGTACAGGCCCACCTCCTGCGGCAGCGACGTGTCGTAGCCGGAGACGGGCGAGTACATGACGCCGTTCACCACGACCGTGGCGTAGAACATGTCCACGCGGCCGTCCTTCACCAGCGCGCGCACGTCCTGCAGCGAGCCCGCCAGCATCTCCTCCATGTACGTGACGCTGATGGGCGGGTTGGTGGCGTACTTCTCGCGGTGCAGCCGCCGGTACAGCTCCGCCAGCCGGGGCGCGCAGCCGGAGAGCTCCCGGGCGTCCACCAGGCGGTAGCCGGACGGCTCCAGCAGCCGCGCGTCGCGCCGCCGGTTCTCCCGGACGCGCCGCTCCAGCTCCGGCTCGAAGGGGAGCATCATCCGCGTGTGCGTCATGTACGCGAAGTCGTAGCCCTGCGCTTTGAGGTGGTTGAGCAGGGCCGCGTGCGTGACGGGGTTCACCGCGAGGAAGTAGGGGGCGTGGTCCGGGAAGCGCGTGGTGAGGAACTCCGTCAGCCGCCGCGCCTGGTCCTCCGTGAGGTTCGCGCCCGCGTTGCGCAGGCTGGGCCAGCAGTCCACCTGGACGGCCTTGTCCAGGCGCAGCGTCTTCATCACCGCGCCCACGCCCCAGAGCGCGCTGCTGGCGGCGAAGCCGGCCAGGGGCTTCCAGTTCCCGGTCCGGATGGCCTTGCGCTGGCTGCCGATGAAGCGCTCATACACCGAATGCAGCACCGAGTTGCCGAAGGTGCCGTCGGTGACGGCCAGCGGGATGAGCAGGTCGTCCAGCCCCAGCACGAACATCCGCGCGCGGTCCTCGAACCACGGCCCGGGGCCGTGCTGGACCAGCGGGACGAGGAAGCTCCTCAGGCCGCGCCCTTCCGCCGTGTCGGGGAAGGGAGCCGTGTGGAGGGTCGTCGCGTCGTAGAGGATCATGGTCGGCTCAGGCCTCGACGCCCAGGTGCGTGCGCACGCGGCTGCGCGCCGCGTCCAGCGCCGCGTCCACACCGTCCGTGCGCGCGCCCCCGCCCCAGGCCACCTCCGGCGAGCCGCCCCCCTTGCCGTCCACGCACGGCGCCGCCGCCGCCATGAGCTGCCCCGCGTCCAGGCCCAGGCCGCGCAGCGCCGCGCTCGCGGCCGTCACCAGCACCACCTTGTCGCCGCGCGTGGCGGTGAGCACCACGCCCACGCTGCCGGCCGCGCCCCGCAGGGCCTCCACCAGCGCCTTGAGGTGCGGCGCGGGCGCTTCGCCCAGGTGCGCGGCGACCAGCGCGGTGTCGCCCCAGCGCGTGGCGGACGCCAGCAGTTGCTGTGCGTGCTCCGCCGGGGTGGGGCCCTGGGGCTCGGCGGGCCGGGCGGGCTTGCGGCGAGCCTCCTGCTCCAGCTTCGTCAGCCGCTCGCGCAGCGCGACCACGCGCGACATGGGCTGGGGCCAGTTGTGCAGCGTCTGCGACAGCGGGGCCAGGGCCTGGAGGCGCGCATCGCCAGCGAGCCTCGCCGCCGCGTCGAGCGCCGCCTCCAGCGCGTCCAGCTGCTCGCGCACCTTGAGCGCCGCCTCCAGCGGCGTCTGCCCCAGGGGCGAGGCCAGGGGCGTGTGGGGCGGTCCGAAGCCCACCACCGCGTCGCCGTCCACCTTGCGCAGCATGGCCATCGTGGGCGGCCGCACGGCGTCGTTGGCGTAGCGCTGGAGCGCGCGCCAGGCGAGCCGTCGCGGGCCGGCCAGGTGCTGCGTGTAGACGGCGCTCCAGCGGGGCACCGGCACGGAGCCGCGCATGCTCTTGAACGGATCCGCGCCCGGCCCCAGCTCGATGGTGAGGCCCACGTCCAGCGCGTCGTTCATGAGCTGGAACACCAGCCCCCGGTACAGCCCCAGCTCCTGCGGCAGCGCCAGGTCGTAGCCGAACAGCGGGGAGAAGAGGACGCCCTGGCTGACGTGGTGGGCATAGAAGCCATCCACCCGCCCGTCCTTCACCGCCAGCTTGTAGGTGAGCAGTCCCTGGCGCAGCGTCCAGCGGTACCACTCCTGGGTGAACTGGAGGTTGGTGTGGTACTTGCCGCCGTTGAGCGCGCGGTAGAGCTCCTCCAGCCGGGGCTCGCAGTCCGGCACCTCGCGCCCGTCCACCACGCGGTAGCCGGACGCCTCCAGCAGCCGCGCGTCGCGCCGCCGGTTCTCCCGCACCTGCTTGCTGACCTCCTGCAGGGGCAGCGTCATGCGCGTGTGCGCCGCGTAGAGCAGCCCGTAACCCCGCTCCACCAGCGTGTTGAGCAGCGGCGCGTAACCGGCCGGGTTGAGCGCGCAGAAGACGATGGCGTGGTGTGGGAACCGCTCCGCCAGGAACGCGGTGATGCGGTCCACCTGCTCACCGGTGGGCTGCGAGTGGACGTTGCGCAGCACCAGCCAGTGGTCCACCAGCACCACCTTGTTGATGCCCGCCGCCTTGAGCAGCGCCCCCACCGAGTGCATGGCGCCGCGCATCACCGCCGCGCGCGCCGCGCCGAACGCCTCCGCCGTCACCCCCGTCATCTGCAGCGTGATGTAGCGAGAGAAGGTGGAGTGCAGCGCGGAGTTCTCGTACTCCGTGTCGTTGACGGCCAGCGGCAGGCGCAGCGCGTCCAGCGCCAGCACCTGGAAGGTGGTCCGGTCGGTGACGTACGCCGTGCTGCCGTGTTTCACCAGCGGCACGATGAAGTCCCGGGCCCTCTGGCCCTCGGGCGTGTCCGGCCAGGTGCACGAGTCGACAGTCTGCGCGTCGTAGAGATTCATGAATGAGTCACGATTGCGTGTATCCCAGAGCGAATCAAGGTAGTCACACAGAACGTGATTCACAGAGTCTTCATGACTGGAAAGGGAATGAAGCCATGAACCGGATGTTCGCGGGTGCGCCGGTCACGGCGTCGGACGCGCGTGCGGGGCTGCGGCAGGCGGAGCAGGCGATGTCGGACGCGAGCGCGGAGGCTGGCTTCGCGGACTTCCTGGCGGAGGACGCGGTGATGCTGGTGGAGGGTGCGTACGCGCTGAGGGGAAGGCAGGCCATCCAGACGTGGCTGGCCGCGCACCCGCTGGAGCAGGGCGGCACGCCGCGGTGGGAGCCGGTGCGCTGGGACGTGAGCGCGGACGGGACGCTGGGCTATTCGGTGGGCACCGCGACGGTGGACGTGGACGGGGCGACGCGGAAGGCGGTGGGACGCTACATCTGCGTGTGGAGGCAGCAGGCGGATGGCCAGTGGCGCGTGGCCGCCATGGTGCGCAACGCCGCCACGGCGCCCATGATGCCGCCCGCGGGCTTCTCGCCAGCGAACACGGAGCCCGGGGCCGCGGCGCGCACGCTGTCGAAGGACGCGGTGCTGGAGGAGGCGAAGGCGGCGGACCGCGCCTTCTCCGCGCGGTCCGTGCGGGAGGGCATGGGCCAGGCGTTCACGGCCTGGGCGGCGCAAGACGCGGTGATGCTGATGGGCGACGCGGGCCTGTACGGCCACGACGCCATCGCCAGGGCCTACGCGCCGTTCACGCTGGAGCAGCTCGACCTGCGCTGGGAGCCGGTGCTGGGCGACGCGGCGGCGTCCGGGGACCTGGCGTACACGGTGGGCCGCGCCATCTGGACGGGCAAGGACGCGCAGGGTCAGCCGAAGAAGGACTTCTTGAAGTACCTCACCGTGTGGCGCCGGCAGGCGGATGGCCAGTGGCGCTACGTCACCGACGGCGGCAACTCCAACCCCGGCCCCCAGGGCCCCTGAAAGGAAGTCGCGCCATGTCCTCCACCGTCCTGTCCGACGCCATCGCCTTCCATGACGATCTGCTCCAGCAGGGCGACCTGGCGCGCCGCACCCACGAGCTGCTCGAGCGCACCGCCCGGGAGAACAGCATCACCTACGGCGGCCGGGGGCTCCACCGCGTGCTGCGGCCGTTCTTCGTGACGCCAGAGCAGCACCTGGAGATCCGCCGGGGCGCGTTCGCGGTGTACCAGACGCTGGAGGAGCTGGCGGCCCGGGCAGCCCGGGACCCGGCCTTCCTGGCGTCACTCGCGCCGCAGGGGTGGGAGGAGCTGCTGGTGCCGGTGGACGGCCTGCGCCCGGGCCAGGCCGTCGTGGGTCGGCTGGATGGCTTCCTGGGGCCGGACGGGGTCATCCGCTTCATCGAGTTCAACCCCGACCCTGGGGGCCCCATCAACTCCCACCACCTGGGCCAGGCCTTCGACGTGGCGCCGGTGATGGAGGCGTTCGGCCGCCGCTACGAGGTCACCCGTCCGGCGACCGCGCCCA
Source organism: Corallococcus macrosporus (assembly GCF_017302985.1). Taxonomy (NCBI): domain Bacteria; kingdom Pseudomonadati; phylum Myxococcota; class Myxococcia; order Myxococcales; family Myxococcaceae; genus Corallococcus; species Corallococcus macrosporus. Next base: position 56,382 of record NZ_JAFIMU010000003.1, on the reverse strand, counting down.
ACCTGATGAGGTCGCTCGGCGCGCTCCAGGCGAGGGGGGGCCGCTCGGGGCTGCCCACGTTGGCCCTGTTCGGTCCGGCCAGCCCGGACGACGCCGACGAGGAGGTGGCGTACCAGCAGTACCTGGAGGCGCACGGCGTGCGCCAGCGCATCGTCACGTCCGAGGACGACTGGACATACGCGGGCGGCGTGCTGCGCGTGGGGGACTTCCCGGTGGACGTCGTCACGTACATCTCGTCCGTGGGCTTCGGGGGCTTCGTGGTCGGCTGTGGCCCGGACCACCCGGTCACCCGCGCGCTCACCGACGGCGCGGCGCAGTTCCTCAACGGGCTGTTCCGCTCGGTCATCCTGCGCACCAAGGCGCTCTTCGCGGTCATGAGCCGCATGGCGGACGAGGGCGCCTTCGACGCGGAGCGCGGCACGCTCCTCCAGCGGCACCTGCCGTGGACGCGCCTGGTGCGCGAGGAGCACACGTCGCGCGACGGCGCGAGCGTGGACCTGGTGCCCTGGATCGCGGAGCACCGCGAACACCTGGTGCTCAAGCCCGTCAACGAGTTCGGCGGCAACGGCGTCACGCTGGGCTGGCGGACGGACGCGGACACGTGGAAGGCCACGCTCCAGCGGGCATTGGGGGAGGCCTGGGTGGTGCAGGAGCGCGTTCCCATGCAGCCGCAGGCGTTCCCGGTGTTCGACGGGGGCGGGGTGCGCCAGCAGTCGCTGAACTCGGACCTGAACCCCTTCCTCTGGGAGCACGGCCGGCAGGAGGGCTTCCTGGTGCGCCAGTCCGACTCCAGCATGCTCAACCTGGCCCAGGGGGGCAGCCTCACCACGCTGGCCGTCGTCCGCGCCCGCTGAAGGCGCACGGGCCCCCTGCTCCAGAAGCACCGTGGCATCGGCTATCGTCTCGCGCCGCTGTCCCCCTGCTTCGAGGTCACCATGAGCCCCTCCGTGAAGAAGTTTGGAAAGCTGCTCCTCGCCGTCGCCGTCGGCGCGGCCGCGTCGTTCGGCACCACCGTCGCCGCCTCCTCCAGCCCCTCCGAGCAGTCCCAGTCCCTCGCCTGCGTGGGGTCCCACGGCGGCAGCTGTGTCAATGACTGCATCGAGGACGGGTTCGACTACGGGCGCTGCTACGGCGACTGCGTCTGCTTCTACGCGTACTGATTCACGGAGAAGACACCCCATGATGAACCTGCGAATGATTGTGGCCCTGGCTGGCGGTATCGCGTTGCTCGGCACGGGCTGTGGTGTCGAGTCCCAGGAGGAGGTCTCCACGGACTCCGAGCAGCAGCCCACCCCCGAGCAGCCCCGCCTCCACCAGGAGTCTGTCTACACGGTCTGCTGGGACCAGCTTGGCATCTACAGCCAGCCCAACACGTCCTCCTCGATTGTGTTCGTGATGAGCTACGGCAACCATTTCAACACCGACAGCTCCGTGTTCTCGTCGAACGGCGAGAACTGGGTCCGCGGCCAGCTCTATTGCTCCCCGCCCTATACCTGCATCGGCGGCTACGGCTACGTCCGCTGGGCGGGCCTCTGCTAGTCAGGGCTTGAGGAGGGCGGGTGGCGAAGCCGGTGCCGTCACCCGCCGCCCCGCTTACGCGGAGAGGCCCCGGTGCGTGACAGTTCCACATCACCCGGGATAGGGTGCCGCGCGAGCTGTCGGGCCGGCGAACCGCGAGGAAGCCATGAGCGATTTCCCCCCGAAGCCCGGTGTGTCGTCCCCTTCCCTGCCTTTGGAGTCCGCCCCTCCGGGACGTCGCCGGGGCCGGGTGCTGCTGGCCGCCACCGCCGCGAGCGCGGCCTTCTCGATGGTCGCGTGCGATTCATTGCTGACGACCAATCCCGCGCCGTGTGTCTACGACGGGGGCCTGATTGACGATGATTGCAATCCGTCCAATGGCACCGACAACTTCCCAGAGGACGCGGGCACCGACGCGGGGACGGACGCGGGTCTGCCCCAGCAACCGTGAAGGGGGCGTCCGCCATGAGCACCGAGGCGCTCTTCGAATTGGACCTGACGGACGGCCCCGCGCTGACGCTGCATGAGCGGGCGTCGGGCCACGTGGCGGAACGCTATCCGTGGGACTCGCTGGAGCCGTCGCGCTACCCGGCGGCGCTGCTGGAGCGGGCGCGGTACTCGTGGACGCTGCGGGCGCTCAACGAGTTCGGCAGCGCGACGGTGATGGGACAGCTGGTCCAGGTGATGGGCGAGGCACGCGTGCCCCTGGACCTGTGGAGCCTGGCGGCGCGCTTCCCCGCGGAGGAGATCCACCACGTGGAGCTCTGCGCCCGGATGGCGATGCGGCTGGGGGGCGGGACCCGGCTGTCCTATTCGCCCGGAGCCTTCGCCGTGGCGTTCGACCCGTCGCTCACCTGGCTCCAGCGCGCCAGCGAGCTCATCGTGCGGGTGTGCTGCGTGGGGGAGACGCTCTCCTTCGCGCTCCTGTCCGGCTGTCTGCGCGCGACGGCCCATCCGCTGACGCGCGCGGTGCTCACGACCCTGGTCCAGGAGGAGGCCCTTCACGGACGGCTGGGCTACCTCTACCTGGACTGGCTTGCCCCGGACCTGGACGCCGCGGAGAAGGACCGGCTGGGGCGCGTGGCGCGCGAGGCCCTGGAGGCGCAGGCCCCGCTCTGGGAGAAGCTTCGCAGCACCACGAAGGACGGCGTCACGAGCGAGGGCTTCCTGCTGGAGCACGTGACGGAGCTGGGCTGGATGGAGTCCCGGGACTACGTCACGGTGAGCCAGGAGACGGCGGAGACGCAGGTGCGGGCGCCGCTCCTGCGCCACGGCATCCGCGTTCCCTGAGCGCCCTCCAGGGGGGCGTCCCTGCTCCACCGCCCGGGTGGTGTAGAGTCGTGCCCCGCCGCATTCCTTCTGGACGGTCCTCCTTGGAAATCCTTCTTGCTCCCGCCCGGCGCATCGACCTGGGCAAGCGCGCCGGTGTCACGGGCGGGCTGTTGGGCGTGCTCTGCGTCATCGCGGAGTTCTGCTTCCTGTTCCCCCACGTGCTCGTGTCCAACGACGGGCGGGCCTTCTACGTGGAGCACCTGGAGGTCTTCCGAGGCATCCTCCAGGTGTCCATCGTCGCCACCTTCCTGCTGGGCACCTTCAGCGTGCTGACCCTGCGCTCCAAGGCGCACGGCGGCATCGCCATGGTGCTGGCGATGGTGGCGCTGCTCTTGGGCGGCAGCGAGGCGGAGCCCCTGACGCACACGCCGCGCGCGATGAGCGCGGGCCTGGACTTCTTCGCGTTGGACCTGCTGGTGCTCGGGCTGGTGTTCATCCCCATGGAGCGGCTGTGGGGGCTGCACGAGCAGAAGATCTTCCGCAAGGGCTGGCAGACCGACCTCAAGCACTTCTTCGTCAGCCACGTGGGCGTGCAGCTCATCTCCTTCGCGGTGCTCATCCCCGTGCAGGTGTTCCTGTCCTGGGCCGTGAAGCTGGACTTCCAGGCGCACGTGGCCGCGCAGCCCATCTGGCTGCAGTTCTTTGAAATCCTGCTGGTCATCGACCTGGTGAGCTACTGGGTGCACCGGGCCTTCCACACCTTCGGGTGGATGTGGAACTTCCACGCCATCCACCACTCGCCGCTGCAGATGGACTGGCTGGCCAGCTCGCGCAGCCACCTGGTGGACACCCTGGTCAACCGCTTCGCGGGCTTCGTGCCGGTGTTCCTCCTGGGCTTCCACCCGTCCGCCATCTACGGCTACCTCGTCTTCGTGTCCTTCCACGCGGTGTACATCCACGCCAACGTCAACCACCGCTGGCCGTACCTGCGCTGGATCTTCGCGACGCCGGAGTTCCACCACTGGCACCACACCTCGGACGACGAAGGCATCGACAAGAACTTCGCCGTCTTCCTGTCGTTCATCGACGTCATCTTCGGCACGGCGCACATGCCGGCCCACTGGCCCTCGAACTACGGGACCACGAAGTTCCAGCCGCCGGAGACCTACCTGGGGCAGCTGGCGTACCCGTTCCAGCGCCACAAGGAGACCCCCTACGGATAGTCAGCGCCAGTGAAACAGGAACGAGGCGCCGGGGACCACGGCAAGCGTGGAGTCATGCAATTGCTTCCCGGCGAGGACGCCCAGGTCCACGGACCAATGCTGCCCCAGGAGCCGTCCGCCCGCGGTCGCGAAGGCAAACGGCGCGCTGATGCCCTCGACCGGTGACAGCGCGACATCCGCCGCGAGGCCCCAATGCCTGCCCAGGCGGATGAAGCCTCCCAGCATGGGCAGCACCATCGCGCTCCCGGATTCGTCCATGCTTCCCCAGGTGAAGATGGGCTGGACCGTCAGAGACACGTAGGCGTCGCCCGTTCCATAGGTGAGGACGCCGTAGGCCGCGACGCCATTGACGACGTTCAAGCCTCCCAGGTCGCTGTCGAAGGTGCCGCCCTGCGCGCCAAACGCCAGATGCAGGCGCTCCGTCAACGGGAACGTCACCTTGATGCCCGCCAGCAGGCTGAAGGGCACGTCGCTGAAGCCCCGCGCCAGCGCGACGATGGGGATGACCGAAGCCGCGTTCAGGGACACGCGCTCGGAGAGGCCTACCTCCGCGGCGGTGATGAGGAAGGCCTGCTGACCGATGTAGCCCTCTCCCGCATGCAGCGGGAGCGCGGTGGGCCCCACGAGGCTGCGGGTGCGGGTGGGATTCTCGAACCAGTCCTGGGATGAGGTCTCGGGCGATGCCGTCCCTGGCTCCTCGGCCCGAGCGAATGACGGAGGGACGACCCACCACAACAGCATGATCAGGCAGATGAAACGCGGCATGGCTCTTCCCCCTTGAGGTGGTGGCTGCCTGAGCAATCACCATGCCTGAGAGGGCCGTCCCAGGGAGACAGGCTCTCTGCCACCCCCCGGCCCTTGGACTCACGACACGGGCGTCATGCCGCCACGGATTTGTGGACGCCTTTTCGTGGTCCCTCACGGAGACAGTCCCATGACGTTCAAGTCCAAGCTGGCCGCCCTCACCTTCTCCCTGGCCTTCACGGGCTGTGGCCCCAGCACGGGCCGTGCGCTCCACTCTGTGATGACGAATGCGTCCTCTATGCGCGTTGCCGGACGGAGCAGGATTCCTACGGCATCAATCTGCCCTTTGGCCTGTTCAGCACCAGCGCCTGCGACGCGCGCACCGGCACGAAGGCCGAGCTGAACATCACCAACTACTGGTGCCCGCCGGGCGCTCACACCAGCAACTGCTCGGGCCCCCTGTAGCCGCCGCGCCACCTCCCCTGCCCCAGCGATTGCCTCCTCCCGGACAGCCAGCCTGCCGGGCCCTCCGCTCCTGACACCGATGCTGTGCGCGGCGGCGGCCTTCCGCCAGCCACCAGCCAGTTCGGCGGTCGAGCCGGTGAGTCTTTGTGCCGGGTGACCCCACGCCCAACGTCCTGGGGCAACGGTCGAAGGCGTGCGGCGAAGCCGCCCGGCGTCCGGGGCGCCTCTCGCGCCCCAGGAGGTGCTCATGACAGACACAGGTAGCAGCGGAGGATCATGGAAGAGGTGGTGGGGGCCCCTGCTCGCCCTGCTCCTCGGAGCGACACCCCTGCTTGGAGCCGCGCAGCAGGCGAAGGCCTCCACCGGGTCCGACGCTCGAATCGATCCCCAGGCGCAGCGCATCCTGCGCCAGATGAGCGACTTCCTGTCCGCGCAGCGCGAGTTCTCCGTCCGCACCCAGGGGACGCTCGATGAGGTGCTCGACTCGGGGCAGAAGATCCAGCTGCAGCGCTCGGGTGACGTGCGCCTGCAGCGGCCCAACCGGCTCCGCGTGGACCGCACCGGAGACCTGGCCAGGCTCCACCTCTTCTACGACGGCCGGCAGCTCACCCTCCATGGCGAGCGCGCCAATGCCTATGCGACGACGCCAGCCCCCACCACGGTGGATGCCACGCTGGACATGGCCTCACAAAAGCTCGGGTTGGATGCACCCGGGGCGGACCTCCTCGTCAGCAACCCCTACGCCGCCCTCACCGAGGACGTGTGCTCGGGGCGCTATCTCGGCGGCTCCATGGTGGACGGCGTGGCCGTGCACCACCTGGCGTTCCGCAACAGCGACGGCGTGGACTGGGAATTGTGGGTCGAGGACGGCCCGCGGCCCCTGCCGCGCAAGTACGTCATCACCTCCAGGGACCTGCCAGGAGCGCCGCAGTACTCGGTGAGCCTGTCCGAGTGGAACCTGTCGCCCCAGCTCACCCAGGACCAGTTCCAGTTCACGCCCCCGCGCGATGCGATGCGCGTGTCGTTCCTCGCACCCGACTCGCAGGGCGGGGCGCAGCAAGGAGGCTCGAAATGAGGATGCTCGCGCGCAGGTCCCGCCAGCGGGCGGCGGCGATGATGCTGGGACTCTTCTTCCTGGGTGAGATGCTCCCGGAGGTGGCCCTGGCCCAGAATTACGGCACGTCGCGCCGGGTGGCGCGGCGCACCTCGCGACGCACGGCCGCCCGTCACGACGCCTATTACGGCGGCACGAGCACGGCCGTGGTGGCGGTGCCCGCGGGCGCGCAGACCGTCACGGCGCTCCCCGCGGGATGCGTGGCCAGCGTGGCGGGCGGCATCACCTACCAGCAGTGCGGCGGCGTCCGCTACCGCCCCTACTACCAGGGGGAGAGCCTCGTGTACGTCGTCGAGTAGCCCCGGCGCGTCAGGCGAACCGCTCGCGGAAGGCCCGCAGGTTGGGGCCGTCCCCTCCCCGCTCCCACACCGCGAACACCACGCGCTCGAAGACGCCGGGGAAGGCGTCCAGGGCGCTGGCGAAGGCCTCCGCCGCGTCGTGCGGCTGGTTGCGGAAGGCGCCACAGCCCCACGCTCCCAGCACCAGCGTGCGGTGCCCGTGGTGCGCCGCCACCTGGAGCACCTTCACCGCCCGCGCTTGCAGCACCTCCCGCATGCGGGGCAGCAGGTGCGGTGCGTTCCGCGCGGCTGAACCGGCGTTGGGCGCGGGCGCGGTGATGACGGACACGCGGAAGGGTTTCTCCAGCAGCGTGAGGCCCTCGTCCCGGAAGAACGGCACCTGGGGTGAGTAGATGACGTGGTCCGTGTACAGCGGCGAGGACTGCGCACGGTTGGCGTCGTAGTACTCGCGCTGCGTGAGCAGGCACGGGTAGAGCGCCGAGCAGCGCGCCAGGTCCTCCTCCTGCGCCTTCGCTCCGCCCAGGAAGCCGCCGCCCGGGTTCTTCGCGGACGCGAAGTTGAGCGCGACGACGTCCGTCACTCCTTCCGCCTCCACGCACCGGCGCGACGCGGCGCCGGTCTTCTCCGGCGTCACCTCGATGCGAAGCGCGGCGCCTTCCACGCGAGGCTCGGGCCGGGGCAGCCGCTCGAAGTCACCGGGCCGGTAGAGCCGCGTCCCGCGCAGGGCGTGCTCCACCTGCTCCCGGAACCGCACGGGCCTCCCGGACGGTGCCACGTACTCGCCCTGCTCCACGATTCCGACGGTCTCCTGCGCGATTCCCTTCAGCGACATGGCCCCCTCCCTGGCTGGCGGCTCCCGGGATGGACCCGGCAGCCTTCGTGTCCACAACACACGAAGACTGGAACCCGGACCTGACACGCCTTCGAACACCTGGAGACAGGCCCGGGCTGTACCGCTTTGACGGCTTTTCCCTGCAGGGCTACCGTTTTCAGGCCGCAGCTCTTGCCGCGGTATTCCGAACGGGTGTCAGCCCCTCCAGGAGGTTGTCATGATTCGCATTGCGAAGAGTGCCGGACAGACCTTGCTCGCCGTCGTCGCGGCCGCTGCCTTCTCATTCACGGCCACGCAGGCCCTGTCCACGCCAGCACCGGTGGGGCCGCAGGCGTACACCTGTGATGCCTGCATCGCGTCATGCATCGAGATGGGTTTCTCCTATGGCTTCTGCCCCAGCCGGAACGAGTGCGCCTGCTACTGAAACAGTTCGCCGCTTTCATCTCGAAAATCCTCCAGGAGTCTCCCATGAAGCTCTCTCTCGCGGCGATGGTGACGTTGGTTGGTATTTCCCTCCTGGGGTGCGGAGGCCCGGCCCTTGAGGACACGATGGCTCCCGAGGCCGAAGCGCGCACGGTGTCCCAGTTCGGCACCTGTACGGCGGCCTGCTCGGGGGGAACTTCGGTCTCCTGTACCGGGGCCACCTGCTCTTCGACCGACTACCAGGGCGTCACGTGTGACGGCGTGCTGACCGCGTGCCCGTCCACGTGTGCCGGACTGCCGTCGTGCAGCCTGTACGTGAACCTGCGGTGCACCACTCCGGGCGCGACGAAGGAGTGCTGCAACGCCACGAGCCACCAGCCGAACTCCCTGCTGTGCTCGGGCTCGGCGTCCACGGGCTACCGCTGGCTCAACTACTAGCGCCGCCGCGCCGCTGAAGCAGGCCCGAGGCGAAGCGGGGGCTTCGCCTTGGGGCGGGATTCGTCCATCCTGGGGGGATGGATTCGACACGCGAGCGCATTCCGGACCGAAGCGGCCGGAGCAAGGGGCGGGCCCTGGAAGAGGTCACCCTGTGGAAGGTGAGCACCCGGAGCTTCGTGCTGGCGCTGGTGGCATGGACGGCGCCTCCGGCCGTGGTGCTCTCCGCGGCATCGGTAGCGTGGTTTTCGTGGCCGGGCTTCAGCCTGCCGTGGTTCGTGGCGCTGTTGGTCGCGACCGGCTTCGGCATCGGGATGGTGAACCTGATGCTGCTGATCCTGAAGGTCGACGCGCCGGGATCCACGTACTGCAAGGTGCCGCTGCTGCACCTGGAGCGCTCCGCGCGGGAACTGGTCCTGCGAGATGCTTCTGGCCAGGTGCTGGGAGCCCACTCCAACGGAACGCTGCGGGTCCTGCGCACGAACCTGCAGCACGGCCGTGGCCTGGTGGGCGCGCTCGCCCTTGAGCACGCGGGCGGCACGACCCTCCTGATGACGCATCAACTGGCCGGCGCGTGGCCGGGGCTGCGCGCCGGTCAGCATTCGCAGACCGCACACCGCATCGATGCCCCCCTGTTCGACGCGCTGTTGGAGTTGGCGGATGGAGTCCCTTGATACAGCCGTCAAAAGCGGCGCGCCGCATGGCCAGGGAATCCAATATTTACAGATTTATAATGAATTCCTGCTATTCGGCCTGTTGCGTCACCGAGACAGCGACTCCAGGACGTGGATGGCCTCGAAGAGGACCGCGCGGAACTCGGGGTCGTCGTCCTCTTCATTGACAGACTCGCGGAGCTCCCGGAGCGGGGGGAGCAGTGAGACATCCTCCAGCGCCTGGGCCGCCTCCACGTCCAGCGTGGTCACCACGCCCTCCTCCAGCACGCGCCGCAGCGGCTCCAGGGCACGCGCGTCCTTGCGCAAGGCCAGGCCCAGCAGCGCCTCTCCGCGAATCTTCGGGTGGTCCTCGGAGAGCCGCTCCACCAGGGCCTCGCGCAGCTCCAGCGTGTCCACCTCGCGCGCCTGGGAGCCGAGCGTGAACGTGGCCCACTCGCGCACGGTCTCGTCGAAGTCACGGGAGAGATGAATCAAGGCCTGGAGCGCCTGGGCATCCCGGTGCCCCGACAGCCCCATGACGACGCCGAAGCGGACGTGCGCGTCCGGGTGGTCCTTCAGGGGAAGGAGCGCGGGGACCGCGCGGGGGTCCCCCAGGTGGCCCAGGGCAGCGGCCATGGCCTCCAGCACCGCGGCATCCTGCTCCTTCGCGAGCGCCGGCAGGAGTGCGTCCGTGAAGCGTGCGACGAGCTCCGGAGACCGGTTCCGGAAGTCCAGCTGTGCAAGGACGTTCGCGCCGCGGCCCCGCTCCTTCGCGGAGGAGGACTGGAGCCAGGCCGCGGCGCGCTGGAAGACGTCCTCGCCACCGCGGTGGTGCAACTGCCAGATGGCGCGCCACGCGCCCGCGTCCTCCTCATCCCCCTGGAGCGTGCGGGCGAAGAGCTCGTCGGTGGAGAGGTCGGCTTCGGGCGGGGAGTCCATGCCGGGCAGCGTAGCGCTGGACACTCGTGCCCGGCCGGATACCTGCGCGGACTAGAGTGTGGCCAACAGGAAGGGCCGAAACATGGAGGCAGTGAAGATGCGCTTTGAAAGTCGGTCCGCGCGGGGTTCGGTGCTCATCGCGCTTCTGGTCGCAGCCACGCCCCGGACGGTCAGCGCCGCGCCTCCGGCGCAGGACGGGCTCGAGCTCAAGCGCTTCAAGGCGAGTGAAACGACCGACGCGATGTATGTCCTGCGCGCCACGGGCTGCCGCAAGGCGAGCGACACCTGCAAGCTGGAGCTCGAGCTGAGCGAAGGCGCGGAGGGGAAGCGCAAGGCGAGGCTTCCCGACGGCATGGCTCACGGGATTCAGCAGGCCCCCTCAGGAACCGCGTCCTCCGAGCGCTGGACCTCCGGCGAGGAGGAGCGCAACGTCACGACCTCCGTCCAGCCGGTCCGGCTCACGGCTGACGCGTGGGGGCTCCTCGTCACCCAGGAGAGCGGGTTCGAGCACGTCCATCGCCGGCACCGCCTCTATGTCGTCAAGGATGGGGGCGTGGCGGAAGCCTGGAAGGGGGATGAGAACTTCGCGGGTCCGGAGCAGTCCTCCGTCAGCCCGTATCCGCTGACGCCAGACTCACCGGTCGAAGGCTTCTTCAGGGAGTATGTGTTTCTCTCCGCCGATGCCGACAGCGGCGAGCCCGACCAGTGGAAGCTCCAGGCCTATCGCTGGGATGCCACGGCCCAGAAGGTGGTGAAGGAGCGGCGGCCCGAGCGCCACGCGGCCATCATCGGAAGCTTCAAGACGGTCCGGGAGGCCATCGCCTACCGTGAAGACACACAGTCGGAGAAGCTCTGTACGAACGACTTCCTGGTCCTCGAGAGCACCTCGTTCAAACGCCTGACCCCGGGGCTGTTCATCGTGACGAAGCTCCTCCCGGAGAAGAAGGCAGCCGAGGCCGCGCTGAAGAAAGTGAGCGCCTGCAACCCGAAGGTCTCGGGTTACGTCAAGGCACCCTGACCCTGCTCACAGATGGAAGTTGGAGAAGACGGTGTGGTTGCCCAGCAGCACGGGGAGCTTCACGGTCAGGACGATAGCCCCCTCTTCGTGTGAAGCGGGCTGCACGGTGTGCACCGGCTGGCATGCCCTCTGACGTGTCACGAGCTCATGACGCAACTCGATACACGCCGACGCCCGAAGTCACAGGCGGATTCTGCGCCTCAACACAACGCACCAGGATCCGGATCCCGCAAAAAGGAATCCTCAAAAACAGTCTTATCTCCGCAATCCGCTGGAATTCTGCCGGACTGGATCAAGCGGCGAGCACAGCACGAGCCGCGTTAAAAGCTTTGCGAGCAAATCGTTTGGCCGTGTTTGACTTTCACTGTGAGTGAGTCAATAGTTACATTCCGGGTCAAAGACAGGCATCCCCTGCTCTAGCGGCACCCGTCCGCCCGGAAGGAATCCCCACATGCTGAAGCACTCTCTCAAGGCCGCGCTCGCGGCCGGAGCCATGTTGTGCGCGGGTTGTCAGGCCGAGGGGCCGGATGAGGCCCCGGCGGCGGCGGGCCGGGATCCCATCTCCGACCGTGGTGAAATGGGTGTCACGAGCCGGCGACAGTCGCAGGCACTGGGCTCGGTGACGCCCCAGACGGTGGATGCCCGCAAGTCGGTGGTGCTGACCGAGACGGCCATCCTGGCCAACTTCACCCTGTCCGGCGTCCTCAACCAGCTGGCCGCGCAGAACGGGGGCACGGGGCTCAACAGCACCCAGCTCTTCCGCCAGCTCTGGGACACGCAGACGCCGTCGCCCGGGCAGGCGGACCTGCAGCCGGGCGCGCACTGCACGGACAGTGGCAACCTGCTCAACGGCTTCCCCAATGGCTGCCGTCCCCAGGAGGGCGCGCAGGCGGTCCCCACCAGCCTCACCAACATCGGCTCCTACTCCGCCATCGGCATCTACAACCGCTTTGACCTGGCCCCCACCTCCGGCGCCGACTGTGGTGAGTATCGCGTCGTCTTTGGCAAGACAGGCGGAGGCGGCGGACGCAACTTCATCATCTTCGAGGCCGCCCTTCCCAATCCCCGTCCGGACCTGGGTATCGATGGCTGCCGTCCCGTCCAGTCCTTCTGGCGCGACCTGAGCACGAAGACGCTGGCCAACCGCGCCATCGCCGTGCGCGACTTCTACTTCACCGGCCTGCCGGGCTTCTCGCCGGTCATCCACATCAACAACTACGGCTTCAACCCGGCGGGCATCGGTCAGGTGCGCGTCAACATGTTCATCAACGGGCCGTGGATGCTGAAGGAGTTCAAGATCCAGCGCCAGTGCCCGGGCGGGGTGTGCACCCTGAAGTTCGCCCCCGTGACGGTGAAGGCCAACCCGGCGGGCCGGCTCTTCAACCCGGCCTCCACGCATGCGCTGGCCCCCAGCTTCCGCGCGCACTTCATCACCCAGGTGGAGGAGCTGGCGGTCAACAACGTCAACACGTTCAACTACTCGGTTCCGGATCAGTTCAACGCCGCCCAGAGCGACGCGCAGTCCTTCGGTGTCGAGGATGACTACGCGGCCCAGTTCGGCAGCGGCGCCAGCACCTTCCGCAACGACATCCAGGCGGAGCTCACCCGGCTGGGCAGCCCGCTCACGCCGAACCAGATCGTCGCCCGCGCCCAGGCCCTGTCCTGCGGCGGCTGCCATGACCGCAGCAGCGGCGGCGCCATGGGCGGCGGCATCTCCTTCCCGAACTCGGCGTCCTTCGTGCACAGCACGGAGAGCACCCAGACGGGGCCTGAAGGCACCCGCTTCGTCGTGTCCAGCGCGCTCGCCAACACCTTCATCCCCTTCCGCAAGCAGGTGATGGAGGACTTCCTCAACGCGGACCACCCGCTCACCCCCGTCTCCCGGTTCGACCTCTCCGGCTCCGCCACGGATGGCCGCTTCGGCTACTGGGTGGAGCGCCGCGGCACCGGCGTGGTGATGAAGGCCTCGCTCGACAGCGGCGGCGAGAGCGTCCTCGCCTTCAACCGCCCGGACCCCATCGCCGTCGCGACGGATGGCGTCAACGTGTACTGGACAGAAGCCGCGGGCTCCATCCTCAAGGTCTCCGTCAACGGCGGCGCGGTGTCCACGCTCGCCACGGGCCTCACGGGCCTGGGCGGCATCGCCACCGACGGCACCAGCCTGTTCGTCACCCAGGGCGGCTCCATCCTGTCCCTGCCCGTGGCGGGCGGCGCCCCCACCACGCTCGTCAGCGGCCGCCCGGGTGTCACGGGCCTGCTCACCGTGGATGGCACCCACCTCTTCTGGCAGGAGGGCAACGACGTGCAGCGCATGCCCAAGGGCGGCGGCGCCCTCGGCGTGTTCACCTCGCGGCCCTCCATCACCGGCCTGGCCAGTGACGGCGTGCGCCTCTGGGTGGCGGAGAACCTGAACCCCGGCAACGTGCTGGCCTTCCCCCTGGCGGGCGGAGCACCGGTGGCCACCTTCGCCGCGGCCTTCAGCATCAACAGCATCTCCGCGGGCGGCGGCCACGTCGTCTGGACGGAGAACCGCAACCCCGGCGTCGTCATGGCGAAGGTGAAGTAGCCCTCCCAGCGACGCGTCACCGGCCCCCCTGCCAGGGGGGCCTCCTTCCTCCCAGCTCCGCTGTTCCCTTCAACCGCTCACGCGATGGGTCCCACATGCGCAAGCCTTCCCCTTCCCCCTTCCTGAAGGTCGCGGTCCTCACCCTCCTGCCCGCCGCCGCGGTCGCTGAACCCATGCAGGAATGGCGTTGCAGCGTCGACAGCCTCACCCCGGAGCAGGCCCAGGCGCGCATCGAGTGGGCCCGCAAGTGCGGCCTCACCCAGAACCTCAACCCGGCGGGCCCGAACGCGTGGTTCCTGTCGGGCAAGGCCTTCGACACGAACTTCGACTGGGCCAAGGAATACAAGGAGTTCAACACCAACCGCGCCTGGACGGGCAACCTCAACCAGTACAACGTCAATTACTATTACGCGTTCTCGAAGTACGCCAACACGCCCATGTACACGGTGGCCCCGGAGACGACCGGCCCCACGGCGAACTACTTCAAGTGGACGCACACCAGCACCCGCCCCCGCACGCTCTACCCCTCCTTCGAGAACAGCCCGGTGGCCGGCAGCGGCACGCAGCTCTTTCCGCACCCCACGCTGAACGACTGCAACCTTTACGCGGACGCGGCGGGCACCACCGTCTGGCCCTCCAACTTCTACGTCATCGCCTACTGCGAGTCGTCCTGCTACGCGCCGGACCAGCGCGTGCTGTTCAGCGACGGGGAGAAGAACCTCGTGGAGGCCATGAAGCAGGGCCGCGAGGACGTCATCACCCTGGGCGCCAATGCCACGCTGGATGACCTCCAGCTCACCCAGGGCAAGGTGTACAGCTACACGTCCGAGACCCGGGACAGCGAGCACCTGCTCTACCACCTGCGCACCGCGTCCGGCGGCGAGCTGAAGGTCACCAACGAGCACCCCGTCGTCACCCGCGAGGGCCGGCTGGTGCAGGCCCAGACGCTCAAGGTGGGGGATGAGCTCCTGCGCCAGGACGGCACGCCGGACGCCATCGTCTCCGTGGAGAAGAGCACCCACTTCGGCAAGGTCTACAACCTCAAGCCGGAGGCGCGTGACCCCGTCTCCAACATCCTCGTCGCCCAGGGCTTCCTCGTCGGCTCCGCCCGCTTCCAGAACGACGACATCGAATACATGAACCGCGTCCTGCTGTACCGCGGCGTCCCCGCCGACGTGTTGCCGCAGTAGCGCCCCGGTGTCTGTTGTCTGGCCGTGTCCCTGAACACCCAAGGAGCAAGCAGGATGACCTCATCCCTTTCACGTCCCCTCGCCGCGCTGGCGGCACTGTCCCTCTTCCCGCTGGCGGCGCAAGCCGAGCCTTTGCAGGAGTGGCGTTGCAGCACCGACAGCCTCACGCCCGCGCAGGCCGCCATCCGCATCGAGCGGGCGCGCAAGTGCGGGCTCATCCGCAACGTCCTCAACCCCGAGGCGTGGTTCCTGTCCTCGCGCGCGTTCGATTCGACCTTCCAGTTCGCCAAGGACTACAAGGAGGTCAACACCGCGGTGAACCCGCTGGGTGACAAGTCCTTCTCCGGAAGCGCGTTCCAGTGGAACGTCAACTTCTACCACGCGTGGGGCACCTTCGACGCGACGCCGCTCTACACCGTGTCGCAGGAGACCACCGGCGCGACGGCCAACTACTTCAAGTGGTCCCACACGGCCACCCGGCCCAGGCCCCTGTACCCCACCTTCGAGAACGTCGCCTCCGTGGGCACGGGCACGCAGCTCTTCCCGCACCCCACCAACCCCGACGACTGCCGCCTCTACAGCAACCCGGCGGGCACGGGGACGCCGGTGCCCAACAGCAGCAGCTTCTTCGTCGTCGCCTACTGCGAGTCCTCCTGCTACACGCCGGATCAGCGCGTGCTGTTCAGCGGCGGCGACGCGAACATCCTGGAGGCCATGAAGCAGGGCCGCGAGGACGTCGTCACGCTGAGCCCCGACTCCACGCTGGACGCGCCCCAGCTCGCCCAGGGCAAGGTGTACAGCTACACGTCCGAGACCCGGGACAGCGAGCACATCATCTTCAACCTGCGCACCGCGTCTGGCGGTGAGCTGCGCGTCACCAACGAGCACCCCGTCCTCAACCGCGAGGGCCGGATGGTGCAGGCCCAGACGCTCAAGGTGGGGGATGAGCTGCTGCGCGCGGATGGCACGCCGGACGCCATCGTCTCCGTGGAGCAGGGCACCCACTCCGGCAAGGTCTACAACCTCAAGCCGGAAGCGCGCGACCCCGTCTCCAACGTCCTCGTCGCGCAGGGCTTCCTCGTCGGCTCCGCCCGCTTCCAGAACGACGACGTCGAGTACATGAACCGCATCATCCTGTACCGCGGCATCCCCGCCGAAGCGCTCCCCCAGTAGCGCCCGGAAGCGTCCCCCGTCACACGCAGTCCGCCCGGGGCCCGTCGTGGGCCCCGGGCCCGCTGGTCCTGGATGTCTTGGTTGGGAGGAGAGCACCATGAAGCGCAGCCGTTCGTGGATGGTCCTGGGGTTGGCCCTGCTGGCGGTCGTGGGAGGCGTCTGGCTCTGGACGGGAGAGGAAGCGCCCGCGCCTGAAGCCGCCCCCGTGGCCGAGGCCCCGCGCCCGCCCGCCGCCCCGCCCGCCGCGGCGGCCCCCATCCCGCCGCGTCCCCGTGAGAAGGCGCCTCCCCTGCTCGAGGCGGAGGCACCGCCCCCTGGCACCGAGCGCCCTCCGCTGATGCCCAAGGAGCTGATCGCCCAGGCGCTGGAGGACAACAAGCCGCTGGGGCTGTTCATGCACTACCACAAGCACGTGCTGCTCGACGCGCAGGGCCGCGACGAGTACCGCAAGCTGCTCTCCGGGCCGGAGATGATGAAGACCATGGCCGACCGCCTGAAGGATCCAGGCCGCGGCGAGGTGCAGCCCCAGGAGCAGTACGAGCGGCTGATGGAGGTGGACTACTTCAAGGCCGCGCTCGCGTGGAAGGACAACCCCCAGCGCGACCAGCTGCTCGCGCACGCCGAGGACATCATCCTCCAGCAGAACATCTTCGGCGCCCAGGACACCGAGCGCCGCTACATGCTCGCGGGCGGGAAGATGGAGATGTACCGCCTGCTGGCGGAGCACGACATGCAGCGGGCGCTCGCGTTGGGTGAGCGCGCCCGGGGCACCAACATGGAGAAGCTCACCGGGTGGATGGCGCAGGAGGAGCAGCGCCGCCGCACCCAGGAGGAGCAGATCCGCCTGGAGATGCAGGCCCAGGCCCGCAACTCCGCCGCGCCTTGAGGCCCCGCTCCCGCATCCCGTGTCTTCCATTGCATGGATGGTCCATGCCCCGCACAAACAACAACAGGTGGTGGTCAGTGTCGCAACACAGAGAGAGCCGGAGCACGCGCAAGGGGTGGGGGCTGGTGATGGCCATGGGCGTGCTGGGGACGGTGGGCTGTACGGGTGACGACGAACCCGAGGAGCCCGCGGGCACGTGCCAGACGGCCTGGCAGCAGGACTACCAGGGCGGCACCGCCAGCGCGGACGAGGCGCTCTCCGTCTGGGCCGGCAGCTCCGGCGCCGTCTATGTCGCGGGCTATGACCGCGGGAGCCTGGGCAAGACGAACATCGAGCCCTCGGACAACTCGCGGGCGGTGGTGCTGCGCTTCAACCCCAACGGGTCGCTGGACCGCACGGAGGTCGTGGACACGGGGGGCACGGACGTCGCCGAGCACATCGTGGGCAACGAGTCCCTGGGGCTGCTGACGGTGGTGGGCCGCACCACGGGCGCGCTGGAGAACTCCACCAACCGGGGACAGTTCGACCTCTTCGTGTCGCAGCTGGATGCCAAGGGCAACAAGAAGCGGACCGTGCAGCAGGGCAACGAGCGCCCGCAGCATCCGCTGAAGGTCGCCGTCCATCCCAATGGCAGCGTGTTCGTCGCCGGCTACGAGGACCTGTACGTCGAGAACCGCGTGGTGCTGGACTCGGAGAATGGCTTCGTCACCCGCATCAACCGGGACGGCAATGGCTTCTCCTCCAGCGCGGCCTGGAAGTTCGCGTCCACCGTGGAGTCCAACCCGGACCGGCTGACGGGCTTCACGGCCAGCCCCAGCGGGGACGCGCTGTTCGCGTCCGGCTTCAAGTTCTTCGCCGACAGCGAGGGGCCCGGCGGCGCGTTCGTCCGGCGCCTCAACCCCGCGGATGGCGGTGTCGTCTGGACGAGCGTCATCGCGCCCGTGGCCACCGAGGCGGACGAGCTGCTGCTGACGCCCGACAACCAGCTCATCCTCGCGGGCTCCAGCCAGATGCCCCTGGAGCCGGGCGTCCCCAACGCGGGAGAGGTGGACATCTTCGTCGCGCAGCTCAACCCCGCCGACGGACAGGTCCAGTGGCTGCGGACGGTGGGCACGGCGGGCAGTGAGCTGGTCACCGCGCTCGCCCGCGCGCCCAACGGCGACCTCTACGTCGCGGGCGCCACCCAGGGCAGCTTCCCGGGCTTCACCAACCAGGGTGCCCGGGACCTGTTCGTGCTGCGCTTCAGCGCGGACGGGCGCCTGCGGGGAACGTGGCAGCGCGGCACCGCCGGCAATGATCAGGCGACGGCCATCTGGGTGGACCCGTGCGGAAGGGTCTTCCTGGCGGGCCACACCGAGGGCGCGCTCGTGCCCGGCCGCCAGCACCAGGGCAGCCGCGACATGTTCCTGCTCAAGGTGGACGTCCCCCAGCCCCAGTCGCCTCCGCTCTAATCCAAAGGAAGACCTGACATGTTCAAGCACTGGTCGCGCGCGCTCCTCGCCGCGGGAGCCCTCCTGGGGACCGGCTGTCAGCCGCCCGGAACCGTTGACGCCGAGTCCACTCCCTCCGCGCCCTTCTCCGAGCGGGGAGGCATTGGCATCACCTCGCAGGCGCGGGAGTTGACGGCCCTGGCCTCCCAGACGGTCGACGGGCGCAAGTCCGTGGCGGTGACGGAGGCCTCCATCCTGGCCCACTTCGCCCTCTCCAACGTCCTGCAGCAGCTCGTCACCCAGAACGGGGGCACGGGGCTCAACGCCACCCAGCTCTTCCGCCAGCTCTGGGACACGCAGAACCCCTCCCCCGGCCAGCCGGACCTGCAGCCGGGGGCGCACTGCAATGACAACGGAGGCTCGCTCAACGGCTTTCCGTATGGCTGCCGTCCCCAGGAGGGCGCCCAGGCGGCGGCCAACAGCCCCACGACCCTCAACTCCTACTCCGCCATCGGCCTCTTCAACCGCTTCGACCTGGCGCCCGTCTCCGGGGCCCACTGCGGTGAATACCGGGTCGTCTTCGGCAAGACGTCCGGAGGCGCGGGCCGCGCCTTCCTCATCCTGGAGGCCTCGCTTCCCAATCCCCGTCCGGACCTGGGGCTCGACGGCTGCCGCCCCGTGCAGACCTTCTGGCGCGACCTGAGCGCGAAGAACGTCACCGACCGCGGCATTGCCCTGCGCGACTTCTACTTCACGGGCCTGCCCGGCTTCTCGCCGGTGTTCCACATCAACAACTACGGCCTCAACCCGGACGGCACCGGCCAGGTGCGCTTCAACGTGTTCATCGAGCCCCTGTGGGTGCTCAAGGAGTTCAAGCTCCAGCGGCAGTGCCCGGGCGGGGTGTGCACCCTGAAGTTCGCCCCGGTGACGGTGAAGACCAACCCGTTCGGCGAGCTGTTCAACCCCGCCTCCACGCACCCGCTGGCCGCCAGCTTCCGCGCGCACTTCCTCACCCAGGTGCCCGCGCTGGCCACCAACAACCTCAACACCTTCAACTACGCGGTGCCGGATCAATTCAACGCCGCCCAGGGCGACTCCAGCACCTTCAATGCCGTGGACGAGTACAGCCTGCGCTTCGGGACCGGGCCCAGCGGCTTCCGCAATGACATCCAGTCCCGGCTCGACATGATTGGCAGCGACCTGACGCCCACGCAGATTGTCGCCCGGGCGCAGGCGCTGTCCTGCAGTGGCTGTCATCAGCGCAGCGACAGCGCGGACGTGGGCACCCTGCCGGACGGCAGCACCCTGCGCTTCCCCAGCGCCGCGGGCTTCATCCACAACCTGGAGTTCCAGGAGCCGGGCCCGGACGGCAACCGGTTCTTCCTCTCCAGCGCGCTCACCCAGACGTTCATCCCGTTCCGCAAGCAGGTGATGGAGGACTTCCTCAACGCGGAGCACCCGCTCACGCCCCCCTCGCGCTTCAACCTGTCCGGCACCGCGTCGGACGGCCGCTTCGCCTACTGGGTGGAGCGCCGCGCGGGCGGCGTGGTGATGCGCGCGTCACTGGACGGCGGCGGCGAGCAGTTGATGGCCTTCAACCGCAACGAGCCGATGGCCATCGCGACCGACGGCACCCACCTGTACTGGACGGAAGCCGCGGGCTCCATCCTCAAGCTGCCGGTGGCCACGCCGCTCGCCGCGCCCACGGTCCTGGCCAGCGGCATCACCGGGCTGGGCGGCATCGCCACGGACGGGACGACCCTGTTCTGGACCGAGGGCGGCGCCCTCCGGAAGATGTCCACCCAGGGCGGGACCCGCTCGGACGTCATCACCCAGCGCACCAACGTCACGGGCCGCATCACCGTGGATGGCGGCAGCGTCTACTGGCAGGAGGGGGATGCCATCCGCAAGATGCCCAAGGGCGGAGGCACCGTGTCCACGCTGCTCACGCGCGCCTCCATCACGGGCCTGGCCAGTGACGGCACGCAGGTATGGCTGGCCGAGGACGCGGTGCCGGGGCGCATCCTCCGCGTGCCGGTGGGCGGTGGCACCGCGGTGCAGGCCTTCACCCCCACGTTCAACCTCACCAGCGTGGCGGTGGGCGGGGACCACGTCGTGTGGACCGAGAACCGCGGCCCCGGAACCGTGATGGCGAAGACGAAGTAGCCGCGCCCCCGCCGCACGGAGAGCCCCATGCGAAGCCCCCACCTTGCCCAGGCCCTGAAGGTCCTCGCGCTCGGCCTGCTGCCCTGCTCCGCCCTGGCGCAGGACCCGCAGCAGGCCCGGTGCGGCAGCGACTTCCTCACGATCGACCAGGCCATCGCGCGCTCCGAGTGGGCCCGGCGGTGTGGGCTGTGGCGGAACACGGGGGGCGCGGCGGCCTGGTTCTCCTCGACCGCGGCCTTCGACACCGGCTACGCGTGGGCCAAGGAATACCGCGAGGCCGACACGAGCCACGCGTACACGGGCAACACGCACTACAACAACGTCAACTACTACCACGCCCGCTCGCTCTACGACGCGACGCCGATGTACTCCGTGTTCCAGGAGACCAGCGGAGGCACGACCGGCTACTGGAAGTGGTCCCACACGACGCCGCGCGCGCGGCCGCTCTACCCCACCTTCGAGAGCACCAACGTCGCGGGCAGCGGCACGCCCCTGTATCCCCACCCCACCAACACGAATGACTGCCGCCTCTTCAGCGACACGGCGGGCACCACGCCGTGGGTGACCACGACCCGGACCACCGTCTGTGACGATGAGCCCATCGAGTACCTGCAGGGGGCGGAAGACGAGCCTGCCGGTCCGGAGGGCATCATCCGGGACGGTTGCCGCATCGTCATCAAGACGGTCGAGCGGCCCTTCTACGCGGTGGCCTACTGCGAGTCCGGCTGTCACCCGGGGGACCAGTTGCTGATGTTGGGCCATGACGGCACGGCCCCCCAGGACGCCGCGCATGCGGGCCGTGAGGAGCTGACGGTCCTGGGGCCCGAGGCCACGCTGGAGAACCCGGTGCTGCGCGTCAGTCCCGTGCCCAGCGACACGACGGACCTGGGCGACAGCGAGCACCGCTTCCATGAATTCTTCACGGAGTCCGGAGGCCTGCTGCGGGTGACGCGCGAGCAACCCGTCCTCACGAGCGACGGCCGGCTGGTGAAGGCGGAGTCGCTGCGGCCCGGGGATGCGTTGCTGCGCATGGATGGGACGCCGGACCGCATCGTGACGGTGAAACAGACGACACAGTCCGCCAGGATCTACGCCGTCCAGCCGGATGCAAGGGATCCGGTGTCGCGGCTGCTGCTGTCTCAAGGGTACGTGGTGGGCCTGTCCCGCCCCCAGAACGAGGACGTGGAGCAGCTCAACCGCGTCCTGCGACAGCGTGGCATCCCGGCGGAAGTGCTGCCGGAGTAGGCCTCCCGCGCCCCCTGGGGAGGTTCAGGTGGTGGTCTGCTGAAACACGAGGGGGCGGCAGTCTGTCCAAGAAGGGGAATTCCATGTCCAAGTCTGTCTTCAGAATCGTCCTGGGGGGCGCGGCCGCCGTCGCGCTGTTCCCGACCGTGGCAGGCGCGCAGACCCAGCAGGAGTGGCGCTGCAACGTCGACAGCCTGACGCCAAGCCAGGCCATCGTGCGCGCCGAATGGGCTCGCAGGTGCGGTCTGCTCACCAACCTCAACCCCGCGGGCCCCTCGAACTGGGTGGCCTCCACCACGACCTTCGACACCAACTTCGCGCCCGCCAAGGAGTACATCGAGAAGGACACCCTGCGGGCCTACACAGGCAACTCGCAGGGCTACAGGGTGAATTACTACTACGCGATCGCGATGTATGACGCGACGCCCATCCTCAAGGTGGAGGCGGAGACCACGGGCCTCACCACGGGGTACTTCAAGTGGAACCCCGCGCCCACGACCGTGGCCCGCGCGCGGCCGCTCTACCCGACCTTCGAGACGTCGCTGCCCGCGGGCTCCGGGACGCCGCTCTATCCGCACCCGACGGACACCACCGACTGCCGCCTCTACCGGGACACCAACTCCGACGCCAAGGGCGACACGCTGTACACCGGCGGAATCTTCTTCGTCGTGGCGAACTGCGAGTCCAGTTGCTACGCGCCGGACCAGGAGCTGTTGTTCAGCCAGGGCACGGTGCCCATCTCCAAGGCGGTCCAGGAGCAGCAGGTGGACATCGTCACCCTGACGCCGGACTCCACGCTGGACGACGTGCAACTCCAGACGAACCACGTCTACAGCTACACGTCGGAGACGCGCGACAGCGAGCACCTGCTCTACACCATCCTCACCGAGAATGGCGGCAAGCTGCGGCTGACCAACGAGCACCCGGTGGTCAACAGCGAGGGCCGGATGGTTCGCGCGGCGGACCTGAAGGTGGATGACGAGCTGCTGCGCCAGGACGGCACGCGTGAGCGCGTCGTGAGCGTGGAGAAGACGACGCACTTCGGGAAGGTCTACAACCTGCGGCCCATCACCCGCGACCAGGTGACCAACGTCCTGGTGGCCCAGGGCTTCCTGGTGGGCTCCGCCCGCTACCAGAACGAGGACGTCGGCTTCATGAACCGCATCATCCTGCAGCGCTCCGTTCCCGAGGACCTGCTCCCCCGGTAGGACGTCCTTCCGTCGTGACAGGCGGCACCCGGGACCGGCGGCGGTCCCGGGTGTTTGTCTGATATGGAATGGGGAAGGCCCCGAGGGCCGGGGGTGCGACGTGCAGGGACGCGACACGAGCCGCAGCACAGCCGCGAGTCCCTGTCTGGGAATCGCCCTGGGAGTCATGTTCGGGCTGTTCGGGCTGGGTTGCACTTCCTCGCCGTCCGGCCAGGTCGACCCCACGACGGATGGCGGCACCCTGGACGCGGGCCCGGTCGACGCGGGAGCGCCGGACGCGGGAGCACCGGACGCGGGACTGGATGGCGGCTTTGACGGTGGGAGCGAGGACGCGGGTCCGGTGACGTGTGCTTCGCCCTGGCGGGGAGACCGCCAGGAAGGCACGGCGGGAGCGGACGAGACGCTGTCCGTCTGGGTCAGCAAGGCCGGCGACCTCTACACGGCGGGCTACTGGGAGGGCGTGCTCGGAGCGACCAACATCGAGCCCTCGGGCGACTCGCGCGCGGTGGTGACCCGGTACTCGGCCGATGGACAGGTGCTCTGGCGAAAGCGCCTGGACACGGCGGGGACGGATACGGCGGAGCACGTCGTCGGAGGCCGCGAGGACGGCACGGTGCGGGTGGTGGGGCGCACCACCGGAGCCCTGGAGGGGCACGGCAATGGCGGCCAGTTCGATGTCTTCCTCCTGGAGCTGGATGGCGAGGGGAACCTGCTGCACACCGCGCAGCAGGGCGACGAGCGCCCCCAGCATCCGGTGAAGGTGGCGGTCGATGCACGGGGCCGGGGAGTGGTCGTCGGCCATGACGACCTGTTCGTCCAGAACCGCGTGTCCCTGGACATGGAGAATGGCTTTGTCGCCCGGTTCCCGGCTCCAGGTGGACCCGAGGGGCCGTCCTGGCGGGTGCGCTCCCAGGTGGTGGACAATCCGGACCGGCTGACGGGACTGGCGCTCTCGCCCGACGGCGAGTCCCTGTTCACGTCCGGCTTCCGGTTCTTCGCGGACGAAGAGGGACCGGGCGGCGCGTTCGTCCAGCGCCACGATCCGGAAGACGGCCACGTCCTCTGGACGAGCGTCATCGCGCCCACGGGCACCGAGGCGGACGAACTGCTCCTGACGCCCGACCACCAGCTGTTGCTGGCGGGGTCCAGCCAGATGGCGCTGGAGCCCGGCGTCCCCGTCGTGGGAGAGACGGACGTCTTCCTCGCGCGGCTCGAGCCCGACTCCGGACAGGTGCAATGGGTGCGGCAGGTGGGCACCCGGGACGGAGACCGGACCATGGCCCTGTCCCTGGCGCCCAACGGCGACGTCCTCGTCGCGGGCGACACCCTGGGGAGCTTCCCCGGCTTCGTGAATCAGGGGGGAAGCGACCTGTTCGTGCTGCGCTTCAGCGCGGACGGGCGGCTGCTGGGGACCTGGCAGCAGGGCACTCCCATGGATGACCACGTCACCGGCCTGGCCGTGGATCCATGCGGCAATGCCGTGCTCGTGGGCTCCACCGAGGGCGGTCTGGTCGCGGGCAGTCCGCCCCTGGGCAGCCGTGACACGTTCCTCTTGAGGCTGCCGCCGCCCACCCTGCCCTTCGGGCGGTGACGCCGGAGCTCAAGCCCGGGTGTCCGGCATGCCGAAGTGGAGGCTCAAGGCGTTGCAGCCCGCGTCGGGCGTGGAAGCGTCCGGGGGCGCCCAGGCCCCGAGCGCGTGATAAAGCCGCCCCTCGCGCCGCTCCAGGTAGAGGATCATGTTGAGCGGCCAGCCAGAGCCCTGGAACAGGTGTCTGTCCATGGGCGTGGGCTCCTGGCTCACCCGCAGGCCCCGCTCGTGAGGCGGGCCGATGCGGTGCCAGTCCGGGTGCAGGTGGATGGAGCCGAGCACCTCCAGCCCCGCGGCCTCCGCCTCCGCGGTGATGCGCATCAGCTCCCGGGGCTCACACCAGTAGCCGCGCCGTCCATTGGCATAACAGGCCCCGAAGCGCGGGATGATGGCGGCGTCGAACTCCTGGAGCACGGACGCGTCCGTCTCGCGGATGTTGGTGGCGAAGCGGACGCGCTCCACCCGCATCGCGTCCTCGGTGAAGCGCCCCAGCAACACCGCCCAGCTCCGCGGCGGCAGCTCCGGGGTGCAGGCCACGTATTCGCGCTGGGCGTCCGCGAGGAAGTCCGACAGCACGCCCGGATCCAGCAGCACGTGCCGCGGGCTCATTCCGGGACCTCCGCCGTGGGGACGCGGAGGCGGCCCTCGGCCCGATCCTCGCGAAGCTGGGTGATGAGGCCGCGCGCGACGCGCTCCTCGAACGCGGCGGTGGTGTCCGGCGTCCAGGCGTAGAAGCCCTTCCCCGTCTTCAATCCCAGCTCCCCCTGCTCCACCTTCTGGGCGAGCACCGGAGGCACCGGGCGCCCGGCGTTGCGCATGACGTTGGTGACCAGGTCCAACCCCGCGAGGTCCAGCCGGTCGAAGACGCCGGACACGCCCAGGCGCCGCCCGATGCCCTGGGTGAGCACGCGGTCCACCATCTCCGGCGTGGCGACGCCCTCCTGCACCAGCCGGATGCCCTCGCCGATGAGCGCCTGCAACAGCCGGGGGCCCACCGACGCGCCCGGCACGTCCTTCGCGTACACCACCGGTGTCTTGCCAATCTCCTCGAGCAGCCGCCGCACGGCCTCCACGACCTCCGGGGCGGTGCGCTCCCCGGGGATGACGTCCACCAGGGGGACCAGGTGCGCGGGCAGGTAGTAGTGCGCGCTGAGGACGCGCTCGGGCCGGGTGCAGTCCCGGGCCAGCGCCGTCACGCTCAACGCGGTGGTGTTGGACGCGAGCACGGTGTCCGGTGCCGCGAGCCCGTCCAGTTGACGGAAGACCTCCTGCTTGAGCGCGAGGTCCTCGGGCACGGACTCGATGACCAGGTCCTGGTCCACGGCGGCCTCCGCGAGCACCGTGGTGCGCCGGATGCGCCCGAGCGCCGCCTCCCGTTGCGCGGGGGCCAGCAGGCCCGTCTCCACCATCAGGGCCGCGTCGCGCTCCAGCTTCACCCTCGCGCGCTCGCTGCTGTCCGGGCGCGTGTTGTGGAGCACCACCCGCCTGCCAGCGATGGCGAGCTCGAGTGCGATGCCGCACCCCATGGCTCCACCACCCACCACGCCCACCCGCATCAACCGTCTGGTCGTCATGGCGGCGCAGCCTCGCCGCGCCCGCGTGGCGGAAGCAATCCCTTCCCTCCACCGCATCGCGTCGTCCGTCGGCTCAAGTGACGCGAGCTGGTAACCTCGCGGGTTCCGTGAACGAACTTCCCCTGCCGAAAGAGTCACACCTCAAGCCCTTCCCATTCCTCTCGGCGCAACGGCTTGTTGCCTGGGCGGTCTGGGTGGGCGTCTTCCTCGTCTCCTACAACCACTTCAGCCGTGGCGGCCGTGCGGCGGGGGAGGCCTGGGGGCCGCGGTTCCACATCCCGCTCCTCGTCACGGTCTTCCTGGGGCTGTTCGCCTTCTTCTACTGGCGGATCCGCCGCTGGGGACGGGCCTACCACCAGGGCGTGGCCTTCTTCAGCGCGGGGGACGAACAGCAGGCCTCCCACCACTTCGAGGAGGCCGCCCGCCGCGCCACCCAGGGCGCCCAGCGCGCCATCTCCGTCGCCATGATGGGGCAGTGCCAGATGTCGCTCGGAGACACCGGACGCGCGCTGGAGCTCTTCGGCTCGGCGGAGCGCTCCGGCAAGCTGAGGGCCTCCGTCCCGGCGATCCACCGGTGGATGCCCAGCCTCATCGCCACGGCGCACCTCGCGCAGGGAGAGCTGGCCTCCGCGCACGCGTGGCTGGAGGAGGGACGCAAGCGCAACGGCACCCTGCCCCCCATGTATGCGCTGCTGCCGGAGGTCGCGCTCCTCTGCCGCGAAGGCAACCCCGCCGCCGCCGTGACGGAGCTGGATGCACGGGCGGGCGAGGCGGATGCGCTGGTGGGGCGGGACGCTCGCAGGCTCAAGCTGCTCAGGGCCTTCGCCCTGGATGCCCTGGACCCGGTGGGCCACGCGTCCGCCATCGACGCCGCGCTGGCGTCCCTCCAGCCCCTGCGCCCCGGCGACCTCGAGTTCCTCTCCGCCCGTTGGCCCGAGCTGCGGGCCTTCATGGAGCGGCGGGGGCTCTCCCGCGCGGCGTAGCGGTGAGCCCCTGGCCTTCCACTACCGCGTGACGTCGACGGTGTAGACGCCGTCGCCGGACGTGGCGGTGCCCGTCACGCGCGTGCTGCCCGGCGTGCGGCGGACCTGACCGGTGCCGTCGTCCTCGATTTCACCCGAGAGGGCGAGGTCCAGGGTGACGCTGCCCTCCAGGTCCCCGGCCATCTGGAAGGGCCCCTTGAGCGTCCCGGTGAAGGTGCCGCCCGGGATGTCGCGCAGCTGGAGGGTGAGCTCCGGCTGCGCCGCCGTGTCGGTGCCCGTGTCGTAGGTGAGGGTCACCGGATCCTCGTCCTCGCCCACGGCAATCTCTCCGTCGGAGTACCCGGTCATGCCGATGCGCAGGCGCATGCCCTTGTTGGCCGAGCTGCCCTGATCCACCTGCCCGGTGACGAGCAGCGTCCCGGAGGCGGTGCCCGTCGTGGACTGGGGCGGGATGTTCGCGCTGGACGCGGCGTTGAAGCCCGCGAAGCCCAGCTGCAGCGCCTTGCTCACGGACGTGTCGAGCCCGAGGTACGCGCGGCGGGCCTGCTCGTCGGAGCTGATGTCGTCATCACCGCAAGCCGTGAGGCCCAGGGACAGGAAGAAGGAACACGCGACAGCGGTCAGGGTACGAGGAAGGGAGGTGAGCATGATTTCTCCTGTCAGCCGATGGTGCCGTTGCAGGTGCAGGGCGTCGTCCCGGTGCAGGCTTCGCCGGCGGCCGTCTCGCAGCTGAGCCGCGTGCAGCACGGGCTGGTGGGCGAGCACGCCTGACCCGCGGCCGAGCAGGTGGAGCCCGGCTGGCAGGTGCCGACGATGCTTCCCCCCGGGATGGTGCAGCCCAGCCCGACGCAGCAGTCCGCGGGCGAGGTGCAGGCCTGGCCCTGGGGCTGACAGGCGCTGGGGGCCGCGCAGGTGCCGTTGGTGCAGATGCCGGAGCAGCAGGCGGAACCCGAGCCACAGGCCTTCCCGTTCGCGGCGCACGTGCCCGCGTCCGTCCCGCCCGTGCCGCCGTCCTGGGTGCCGGTGCCGCCGTCGGTGCCGCCACCCGGCACGCCCTTGGCGAGGCAGGCGTAGGCGAACTCGGAGACGAGGGAACAGGTCGTTCCAGCGCAGCACTTGGAGTCCTGCGGGTCACAGGTCGTGCCCACCGCATCGCACGTCGCCTTCTGGCAGGTCAGGCCGCCATCGGCGCCGGGCAGGCAGCGCGCGCCGCCGCAGCACTGGTCGGAGAACTGGCACTGCTGCTCCTGCGCGATGCAGCACGGCGCCTCGCCGGTGTAGCCCGTGGGGCACTCCGCGGGGCAGTTGTTGTTGGGGCAGCCGCCGAAGCAGCGCGGCACGCCGGCGGAGTCCACCTTGCACACGGCCTTCTGGCCGTCGCAGCAGGCCTCGCGGGCGTTCACGTCGATGATGCCGCCGTCGGGCAGCTGGCCGCTGCCGCAGATGTTGCCCACCGGGTTGCAGCCATTGGGCTTGTCACAGCGGCTCTCGCGGCAGTCCACCGCGTTGGACAGCTTCTCCCCGCCGCAGCACACGCCGTCGCTGGTGCAGTAGTTGCCCGTGGGGCGGCAGCCGCCCACCGGCTGGCACACCGTCGTCCCAAAGCCCAGGTCCACGCACGTGCGCGAACAGCAGTTGCTGGAGCCCGAGCACGGGTTGCCGTCCTGGAGGCAGCCGCCCGCGCCGCCACCGCTCACCGCCACGCAGCGGCCCGGAGTGCCCGTGTTCTCCTGCGAGCACACCCCGCCGCAGCAATCCGCGCCCTTCATGCACAGGTCGTCGTTGGCCTGGCACGAGTACGCCGGCTTGCAGACCCCGCCCTGGCAGTTGCTGGAGCAGCAGTCCCCCGCGCCGGTGCAGGCCTGGCCCGGGACCTTGCAGCTGCTGGTGCTGCTGGAGGGCAGCGCCGCGCACTTGCCGTCCGCGCCGCAGAGCTTCGTGCAGCACGCCTCCGCGCTGGCGCACGCGCCGCCCACGTCCAGACACTGCAGCGTGGAGCACTTGCCGTCCAGACAGCTGTTCGTGCAGCACTCGAGCCCGCTGGTACAGGCCTCACCCGCGGCGCCGCACTGGGAGCCCGACCCTCCGTCGGGGAGCGGCTGTCCCCCGTCCGGGAGGGACTGTCCGCCGTCGGGAACGGGCTGTCCCGCGTCCGTCCCGGCGTCCCCGGGGACCGGTGGTTTGTTGTCCGGCGGCGTGCCGATGTCTCCACTGCTACACGCCACGACTCCCAGGGACAGCCCCAGGGCACCCAGCAACAGCCAGCGGTTCGCGTTCATCCGGTTGGTCCCTTCCCGGCCGACCGTCGCCGCCCTGCCTTCGGCGGGCTCCGGCCTCCATGGGCGCCACGGCGTGGCGTGACAGCCCGGAAGACCCGGGCCGGCGCCTAACGGCCACCGCGAACGGCCCGGCCCCAGGGGCCCCCCCGTGCGCCGAGCCTGGGATTTCCACTACGATCCCGCCACCGCCCCCAAGCCTGCCCCCCGGAGTCTCCATGATGCTCTTCGCGCCGAAGGTGTTCCCCAAGCTGTCCACGCTGAGCCACGCGGGACGCTCGATGTACCTCTGGGTCTACTACACGATCCCGCTCGCCTTCACGCTGCTGCTGGCGCCGGGGCTGTTCCTCAAGGTGATGGGCATCGCGCCCGGGGCCGCGGACGGCAACCTGTTCTTCATGCGCCTCGCGGGCGCGCTGCTGGTGTCCATGTCCTTCATGTCCCATCAGGCGGCCATCCTGGACATGCGCCAGTTCTTCGTCTGGGCGGTGATGGGGCGCACCTTCATCGTGGGGGTGCTCATCGTCTGTACGGCCATGGGCCTGTGCGAGCCCATCGTCACGTTCTTCGGCTGCATCGACTTCAGCGGCGCCATGTGGACGCTCATGGGGCTGCGCCGCGACGAGGCCGAGGCGCGCGGGCAGCAGGCCGTGCTCGCCCAGCCCACGCCCTGATCCTCCATCTCCACCTCCTGGACCCGTCATGACGACCGCGACGCCGCAGCCCGCCACCCCTGCCCTCCCCGCCTGGAAGCGGGCCTTCCGCAACATCTCCCGGCAGCACGCCTTCCAGCCCCTGCGGGTGGAGGGACGGCTTCCCGAGGGGCTGCGCGGGACGCTGTTCCGCGCGGGCGCGTGGACGGTGGACGTGCACGGGGTGCCGCTCCAGCACTGGTTCGACGGTGACGGGGGCGTGATGGGCGTGCGCTTCGGGCCGGACGGCGTCCAGGGCGCGGCCCGGCTCGTGGACTCGCGCACCATGGTCACGGAGCGGAAGGCGGGCCGGCAGCTCTACGGCAGCTACGCCATGCCCACGCCGCTGCGCAACAAGCTGCTCAATCCCCAGAAGAACAACGCGAACACGGCGGTGATGTCCTGGAACGGCCGGCTGTACGCGCTGCACGAGCCGAACCTCCCCGTGGAGCTGTCCCCGGAGGACCTGTCCACCCTGGGTGAGTCGGACCTGGAGGGCGCCGTGCTGAAGTCGTTCTCCGCGCACCCCCACCGGATCCACTCGCGGCGCACGACGTACAACTTCGCGCAGCACCACGGCCGGGTGAACACGCTGGAGCTGTACGCGCTGCCGGACGGCGGCAAGGCGCGGCACCTGGGGTCCGTGCCGCTGCCCGGCGCGACCATGGTCCACGACTACATGGTCACGGACCGCTACCTTGTCTTCTTCCTGCCGGCGATGCGCATCGACGTCCTGAAGATGCTGCTGCGCATCGGCGCGTTCGCGCACAACGTCCACTTCCGGCCGGGCGCGGCGGCGGAGGTGCTGGTGGTGCCCATCGACGACGTGGCCCACCCCATCCGCATCCCCGCCGACTCCTTCTTCAACTGGCATTTCTCCAACGCGTACGAGGACGGCGACACGCTGGTGGTGGACTACGTGCGCTATCCGGACTTCGCCTCCAACCAGTGGCTGGGAGAGCTGGTGCGCGGCACGCCGTCCGCCGACGCCGACGGCATGCTCCACCGCGCGGTCATCGACCTGAAGGCCCGGACGTTCCGCAGCGAGCCCCTGCTGGACCTGAGCTGCGAGTTCCCCCGCGTCGCCCCC
This sequence comes from Corallococcus macrosporus, assembly GCF_017302985.1. Classification (NCBI taxonomy): domain Bacteria; kingdom Pseudomonadati; phylum Myxococcota; class Myxococcia; order Myxococcales; family Myxococcaceae; genus Corallococcus; species Corallococcus macrosporus. The sequence continues at coordinate 25,380 of NZ_JAFIMU010000003.1, read as the reverse complement.
AGCGTGGAGTGCCGGCCCTACCAGACGGTCTACCTGGGCGCGCACGCCACCCGCGAGGCCCGGCGCGGCCTCTATGACTCGGTGGTGCGGCTGGACCTGGGCACCGGCCGCGTGACGCGGGCCGCGCTGGAGGCGGACCAGTTCCCCTCCGAGCCCGTCTTCGTGCCCCGCCCCGGCTCCCGCGCCGAGGACGACGGATGGATCCTCACCCAGGTCTTCGACGCGAAGACGGACACCACCCACGTGGCCGTCCTGGACGCGGAGCGGCTGGACGCGGGGCCCGTGGCGCGCTGCCACTTCGAGCACGCCCTGCCGCCCACCTTCCACGGCGAGTTCATCCCCGCCGGGCCCCCGGCCCACGGCCAGGCCTAGAGCGTCCCTTCCAGCCGCTCCCGCGCCTTCACGATGGCCGCGGTGCGCGTCGTCACGTCGAGCTTCGCGAACACGTTGCGCAGGTGCCACTTCGTGGTGGAGAGCGCGACGTTGGAGCGCTCGCTGATCTCCTGGTTGCTCAGGCCCTGCGCCAGCAGCTTGAGCATCTGGAGCTCCCGCTCGGTGAGTGGCTCCAGCGGCGCGCTGGGCAGGGCCGGGAACGGGGCCTGGCCCGCGCTGGCCGACGACAGCAGGTCCTGGTACCGCTCGGCGTAGCGGGCCGGCAGCACGTGGCTCAGCTTGCGCTGCGTGGCCGCCGCGACGATGACCTCCTGAAGCCCCGGCGTCTCGTCGAACACGCCCCGGCTGAAGCCGAACCGGGGCACCAGCGCGAAGCCCCGGTTCACCGCCGCGAACGCCGCCGCCGGGTCTCCCGCTCGCCAATGACACACCGCCAGCGCGGCCAGGAGCGCCGTCTCCCGGGCGACGCAGCCCGCGTCGTGCGCGCTGGCCCGCAGCGTCTCCAGCAGCCCGTGCGCCCGGTCATGCCTCCCGCGCGCCATCAGCACCCAGGCCTGCGCCACGCCCAGTTGCTCCCAGGCCTCGTCGTAGAAGCGCCGCTCGCTCCACTCGCCCCGGCGCATGCGCTCGCCCAGGCCGAACTCCTGCGCCACCGCCTTCATCCTCGCGGGGGACTGCTCCACCAGGGACAGGCGGACCTTCTCGCCGCAGACGTGGGCCAGGAAGCGCGTCTGGTGTCCGCACTCGAGCACGCTGTGCAGGTAGTCCAGCAGTTGCCAGGCCTCCGCGTACTTGCCTCGAATCGTCTTGATGCGGGCCAGCACCAGGTAGGCCATCGCGAAGGTCTCGAACACGGCCGCCTGGGACAGCAGCGGCAGGACCTCGATGCAGAGCGCCTCGGCCTCGTCCAGGCGGTTCTGGTCGTAGCGGGTGGTGGCCAGCGCCGTCGCCGCGTTCACCCACACCGGGTTGCGCCGTCCCCGGCTCGCGCGCTCGAAGGCCGCCTCGCACCGGTCCGCCGCGTCCTTCATGTTCCCCTGCGCCCGGTCCGCCAGCACGGTGAGGACGTCCGTGTAGCCCACCATGTACGGGTTGTTCTGTCCCTGCAGCGTCTCCCGCGCGATGGACGCGAGCCTCCGCATCGCGTCGAACCGGTTCAGCCGGAGCGCCTGGTAGGCCTTCGCCGCCAGCACCGCGCCCGCCATGAAGACGTCCGGGTCCTCGTCCCCCGGAGGCGTCTCCAGCTCGATAACGGCTCCTTGCGCCGAGTCCGACAGCACGGCGTGCAGCAGCGCGAGCCGGGAGAGCTGTCGCGACAGCCGCTCGCGCTCCGGATCCGACGCCGCCGTCTGGAGCCGGCGCTGCGCGTCCTGCAGCGCCAGGGAGGCGGGCACGAAGGCGCGGGACAGGATGAGGCACGCGATGCGCGCCACGCAGATGGCCGGCGAGCAGAGGGTCTCCTCCGCCGTCAGCTTCGTCGTCCAGTGGAGCACGGAGGCGATTTCCCCCTCGCGCATCCACGCCTCCACGCAGCGGGCCGTGAGCTCCAGGCACCAGCCCCGGTCCCCCGAGGCGAACGCGTGCGTCAGGGCCTCGTCTGGCAGCCCGTGCCCGGCGAACCACGCGCTCGCCGCGCGGTGCAGCCCGGGGATGCGGTCGCCGTGCGTACACGCGAGCTGGGTGCGCAGGAAGTCGAGGAACAGCGGGTGGTAGCGGTACCACTGGTGCTGCGTGTCGAGCGACTGGATGAACAGCTGTCCCCGCTCCAGCTCCGCCAGCAGCGCCGGCCCCCGGGTGATGCCCAGCAGCGCGTTGCACAGCTCGCCGTTGAGCCGGTCCACCACCGAGCTCAGCACCAGGAAGGTGTGCACCTCCTCCGTCTGCTCACGCAGCACCACGTCCGCCAGGTACTTCGCCACGTCGTGGTTGGAGCCAATGGCCTTGCGGAGCGCGTCGCTCACGCTGGCGTGCTCCCCCGCCGTCAGCAGGGCCAGCTTCACGCCGGCCACCCAGCCCTCGGTGCGCGCGCGCAGGTACTCGACGTCCTCGGGCTTCAGCGCGGCGCCGCACAGGCGCTGCCCCAGCTCGTGGATGGCCTCTCCGTCCAGGCCCAGGTCGCGGCTGTCGAGCGTCACCAGTTGCTCGGTGAGCTTCAGCTTCGCCAGGTCCAGCTCCGGCATGCCGCGCGAGGAGACAATCCAGTGCACGTGCGGCGGCGCATGGTCCAGCAGGTACGAGAAGGCCCGCACCACCGAGCGCTCCCGCAGCACGTGGAAGTCGTCCAGCACCACGACGAGCTCGCGCCCCAGGTTCCAGAGGCTGCGCAGCACCACCGTCGTCGCATGGTCCAGCGGGAGCGCCACCTGCGCGTCCAACTGGCTGGTGATGTACGCGTCGAACTCCGGGGCCGCGCGGCGGATGGCCCCGACGAGGTAGGAGAAGAAGCGCTCGGGCGCGTTGTCCCGCTCGTCGAGCGACAGCCACGCGAGCACCCGCGACCCGCGCAGCTCGCGGTACCACTGCGTCAGCAGCGTCGTCTTGCCCGAGCCCAGCGGCGCGGTCACCAGCACCAGCTTGCCGCCGGCACCCCGGTCCATCTTCCGGAGCGCCGCGGCCCGCGACACGAGCACCGACGCCGTCTGCGGCGGCGACAGCTTCGTTGGCAGCAGGTGTGAGAGCGCGTCGCCCATCGGCGCGGGCGCTGGGGGAGGGCTCCCCGGGGTATTTCGAGAGCTCGGCATGGGCGCGTTTCCCCTGTGACCGATGGCGCTCCCGAGTAGACCACGGGCGCCGCGCGCGAGGACGGGGGCCTCAAGACACACAGCGTCAAACAGCGAACGCCGCAACGCGTCACCCTCTCTGGAGACGGCCCCTCCCCGCCCCCTCCCTTCGGAGGGGGCGATGTCGCGGCACCCGCTGGTAATTCCGCTTGAGCAGCTCTTACCTGCTCACCCAGGAGTTCCAGATGGTCCCTTCCCCGCAGGTGGCCCTGAGCAAGAACCGGTGGCACGCCCGAGCCGGTCTGCTGTGCGCCGCCGTGTCGTTGTTCGTCTCCTCCCGTGCCCAGGCCCAGGCGCCCGCGTTCATCGAGTTCGAGAGCGCGCACGTGCGTCCGCTGGCCCTGTCTCCGGACGGCACGAAGCTGTTCGCCGTCAACACGCCGGACAACCGCCTGGAGGTCTTCAACGTCACGAGCGCGGGCCTGTCACTGGTGGCCGAGGTGCCGGTGGGCCTGGAGCCCGTCTCCGTCGCCGCGCGCAGCAACACCGAGGTCTGGGTGGTCAACCACCTGTCCGACAGCGTCAGCGTGGTGAACGTGAGCGGCACGCCGCGCGTGGTGCGCACGCTGCTGGTGGGTGACGAGCCTCGCGACGTCGTGTTCGCCGGGGCCAACGGCCATGCGTTCATCTCCACCGCGCACCGGGGCCAGCACCGCACGGATCCGTCCATCGCCTCCGTGCCCGGCGCGGGGGATCCGCAGCTCACCACGCCGGGCGTGGGCCGCGCGGACCTCTGGGTCTTCAACCCGGCGGCCCTGGGGACGACGCTGGGCGGAACGCCCGTGCGCATCGTGACGCTCTTTGGCGACACGCCGCGCTCGCTGGCTGTCAGCCCGGACAAGAAGACGGTCTACGCGGCCATCGCGCAGTCCGGCAACCGGACGACGACCATCAACATGGACAGCGTGTGTAACGGCTTCGGCGAGGCGGGCATCTGTCTGGTCCAGCCGGACACGTTCCCGTGGGGCAACAACCTCTTCCTGGGCGGCCTGCCCGGGCCGTCCACCAACGCCCAGGGCGCGAAGGCTCCGGAGACGGGCCTCATCGTCAAGTGGAACCCCGCCGCCAGCCGCTGGGAGGACACGCTCGGCCGCAACTGGAACAACGGCGTGCGCTTCAACCTGCCGGACAAGGACGTCTTCGCCATCGACGCGGACGGCCTGCAGCAGAAGGCGTTCTACACGGGCGTGGGCACGACGGTTTTCAACCTGGCCACCAACCCGAAGACGGGCACGGTGTACGCGACCAACAGCGACGCCAACAACCTCACCCGCTTCGAGGGCCCCGGCTCCTTCGGCGGCAGCACCGTGCAGGGCAACATCGCGAAGATGCGCATCACCGTCATCAAGGGGACGACGGTGTCGCCGCGCCACCTGAACAAGCACATCGACTATTCGAAGCTGGCGGGCGCCCCCGGCTTCGACCCCACGGCCCGCGACCACAGCCTCTCCACCCCCACGGAGATGGCCGTGTCCGGTGACGGAGCGAAGCTGTACGTGGCCGCGTTCAGCTCCAGCAAGGTCGGCGTCTTCGACACCGCGGCGCTGGAGGCGGACACTTTCAACCCGAGGACGGCGAGCGCCAACTACATCCCGGTGAGCGGCGGTGGCCCCAGCGGCCTGGTGCTGGACGAGGCACGCAACCGCCTCTACGTGATGACCCGCTTCGACAACGCGGTGAAGGTCATCGACCTCGGGACGAAGAGCCAGGTGGCCTCGGCCGCGCTCTACAACCCGGAGCCCGCCTCCGTCGTGCAGGGCCGCCCGTTCCTCTACGACGCGAACTTCTCCTCGGCCAACGGCGAGGCCTCGTGCGCCAGCTGCCACGTGTTCGGTGACAAGGACGAGCTCGCGTGGGACCTGGGCAACCCGGATGACGCCGTGACGACCAACGCCATCGACAAGCGCCTCGCGAGCAGCCTGGAGATTGGCGCGTTCCGCCTGCTCACCGGCCACCCGAGCTCCGACGTCAACGGCACCGGCAACCAGAACTCCTTCCACCCGATGAAGGGCCCCATGACGACGCAGACGCTGCGCGGCATGTCCACGTCGGGCGCCATGCACTGGCGAGGGGACCGGTCCACGGGCTTCTTCGGCGCGGGGGCGTACGACGAGGCCCTGTCGTTCAAGAACTTCGTCGTCGCCTTCCCCGGGCTGCTCGGCCGCGCCGACATGCCCACCGAGGCGGAGATGAACACGTTCACGAACTTCCAGCTCCAGGTGCAGCTGCCGCCCAATCCCATCCGCAACCTGGACAACTCGCTCACGTCCACGCAGGCGGCCGGTCGCGACTTCTTCTTTGGCAGCCGCCGCGTGGATGGTCTGGCCATTGGCACCAACACCGGCTTCAACTGCAATGGCTGTCACGTCATCGACGCGTCGAAGGGCTTCTTCGGCACGGATGGCCAGTCGAGCTTCGAGGGCATCAGCCAGATCATGAAGATCCCCCACGTACGCAACATGTACACGAAGGTCGGCATGTTCGGCTTCCCGGACAGCAGCTTCTTCCAGCACTCGGAGACGGGGCCCACGGGTGACCAGGTGCGCGGCTTCGGCTTCACGCACGACGGCGCGGTGGACACGCTGTTCCGCTTCTTCAGCGCCATCGTCTTCGCCAACAACAGCATCGGCGGCCCGCTGGTGGGCTTCCGGAGCGACACGGAACGCCGGGGCGTGGAGGCGTACATGCTGGCGGTGGACTCGGACCTGGCGCCCATCGTCGGTCAGCAGGTGACGCTCACGTCGACGAACGCCTCCGTGGTGGGGGCGCGCATCGACCTCTTGATGGCTCGGGCGAAGGCGCCGTTCGTGTCGAAGATCCTCGGCGGCGCCACGTACGAGGCAGACCTGGTGGCGAAGGCCGCCATCGGCACGCGCGTGAAGGGCTTCCTGTTCGACCGCGCGGCCGGCACGTGGAAGCCGGATGACGGCACCGCCAACATCACCACCGCGGCCCTGCGCGCGCTGGCGAACACGCTGGGCCAGGAGGTGACCTTCACCGCGGTGCCTCCGGGCTCCGGCACGCGCATCGCGCTCGACCGGAACCTGGACGGCAGGCTCGACGGCCAGTAGCCGGCAGACGTTCGTGGCCCCCTGCCCCGCCTCTTCCGGTGCACCCGGGGAGGCGGGGCTCTTCATCATTTGGGTGCTGTCGAAGTCGCGCCCCATCGCTCCACCATCAGGTCGATGAAGCGCCGCACCTTCGCGGGCAGGTGCCGCTTGCTCGGGTAGAGCGCCATGATGGGGACGAACTCCGTCTCGCAGGACGGCAGCAGCGCCTTGAGCCGCCCGTTCGCCAGGTCTTCGCCGACCAGGAAGCCGGGAAGATAGGCGATGCCCAGCCCCGCGATGGCCGCGTCGCGGATGGCCTCGCCGCTGTCGAGCCGCAGCCGGCTTCGCCCCTCCACCTTCAACGGGGCACCGCCCTTCTCGCGCAGACGCCAGTGCTGCCGCCGCGTCCGGCTGCTGAAGAGCAGGCACTCATGGGCCGCCAGGTCCTCCAGCGTGCGGGGTTCGCCGTGCGCCTTGAGGTAGGCGGGCGCGGCGCAGACGAACACCGGGGATCGGGCCACGACCCGGGAGACCAGGCGCGTGTCCGTGCTGGAGGCGTTGATGCGCACGGCCAGGTCGTAGCCCTCCTCGATGATGTCCGAGACGCCATCCGTGAAGCTCACCTCCGCCTGGAGCTCCGGCCAGGCGCGCAGGTAGTCCCGCAGCAGCGGGAGGACCTGACGTCTGCCGAACGCCGCCGGCAGGGTGATCCGGAGAACGCCCCGGGGCGTTCCCGCGCGCTGACCCACGCTGGCCTCCGCGTCGTCCAGGGCCGCGACGACCTGCAGGCAGTGCTCGTGGAAGACGCGGCCCTCGTCGGTGAGGCTGAGCTGGCGCGTCGTGCGATTGAGCAGGCGCACGCCGAGGCGCGACTCCAACCGGGCCAGGGCCTTGCCCGCCGCCGAGCGCGTCAGCCCGAGGGACTGGCCGCCTCCCACGAAGCTGCCCGCGTCCACGACGGCCATGAAGGCGAAGATCTCATCCAGCTGCGCGCGTTTCATCGCTGGCGCGCATTGTAGCGACCGCGTCGCTGGAGTGGGGAACGCCGTTCGTCAATGGGCCCGGTATAGAGCCCGGCATTCACCCATTCACCTGGAGCGCCTCCATGCCTGTCACCCTGCTCAACCCCGATGGACTCATGAAGCCCGACGTGTACCGGCAGGTGGCGATCGCCACCGGCACCCGGCAGGTGCACATCGCGGGACAGGTCGCGTACGACGCGCAAGGACAGCTCGTCGCGCGAGGGGACCTGGCCGGGCAGGTGGCGCAGGCCTACCGCAACGTCTCCATCGCGCTCGCGGCGGCCGGGGCGACGTTCAACGACGTCGTCCGGCTGACCATCTACGTGGTCGACTGGAAGCATGAGCGGATGCCCGACTTCCTCGCCGGCATCGAGCAGGTCTCCAAGGAGCTGCGCATCGTGCCGGCGCCCGCTTCGCTCATCGGGGTCTCCGTGCTCTTCGAGCCGGATGTCCTCGTCGAGATTGAAGCCACCGCGGTCGTGGACTGAGCCCTGGGTACGCTTGACGTTGAGCGTGCCCCTCGCTCTCTTTGTCACATGAAAGCGACCCTCTCCCTGGTTGTGAGCGCAGCCGTCACTTTCGCTTCGAATCCCGCCTTCGCGCAGGAGCGCGCGAACGAGCTGCTCGGCGGCAGGCCTCCGCCCACGGGCACGGGCATGCTCGTCACCGGCAGCATCATGACGGGCGTGGGGGCGGTCAACCTGCTCACCTCGCCCCTCTGTAAAACCAGCATGGTCCCCCGGGACACGCAGGACGTCTGTCTTGGGACCTCGTTGGTCCTCGGCGGCGTCCTGACGGCCGTGGGTGTCCCGCTGCTGCTCGTGGGCGTCAGCCGCCACAACGACTATGTCGAGTGGAAGCGGCAGCACCGCGCCCTCGCCGCGCTGACCGAGGTCGGCATCACGCCGACCGCTGGCGGCGCCGCGCTCACCTGGAACGCCTCGTTCTGAGGAGGCGCCGCGACTTCGCGCGAGGGTGTGGCTGCTTCTGGGGAGGCGACGGCGGCTCGTGAGGCAGCGCCTCTTGCGGCAACGGCTTCGGGCGAGGCGGCGCCTTGATGGCCCGGCGGGCCGCGGGCGTCCGGGCGAAATGGAGCATCTGGTAGAGGCTCAGCAGCATCATCGTCACGGCGCGGGACGCGTCCGGGGCCGTGGCCGCCTCTCCCGTTGCGTCCTTCGGGACATACGGAAGCCAGGACTCCTCCAGGCGGATCCGGAGCAGGAGCCGCTCCCCGGTGACGCGCAGCCGCTGGAGCGTCGCGCCGGGCGGCAGGTGCACCGCCTCCCGGGCCCGCTTCTCCGAGAGCGTCGCGAGCTGCGGGTGCCGCTTCGCCTTCACGCGCAGCCGGGCCTCCAGGAACAGCGTGTCGTACTCCTTGCTTCGGGTGCGCCGCGGGGTCCCATCCGGTCTGCGGTTGCTGACCTTGACCCTGCGGCGCTCCACCGCGCTCAGCCGCAGGTGCGCGCCATCCACCAGCCGGGTCTCCAGCAGGAGCCACGGATCCAGCACATCCCGTGAGACCTTCCGGGTGAACTTCATCTCGTAGAAGCTCGACCCCGGCCCCTGGGGACGCGGATCGGGACGAAGCCGCAGGCGCACGGACGCATCCGGTGCCAGGTCCGCCTTGAGGCGCCGGAGCACCCGCAGGACCAGCTCCGGCCGGCGGCTCAGCGCGTCACCCGGATGGCCCTCCGCGTGGAAGGGATTGGGGAGCAGGTTGCGAAACCACAGCACCAGCCCCAGCACGACCGCGAGGACGCCCGCCACGGCGTCCAGGGGAGCCTCGGCGGTGCCGGCAATCCACACACACAGCAGGAAGGTCCCCAGCCGCGCCAGGGACTTCAGCCGGGTCCACACGCGGCGCCAGAAGCGGCGGGACTTCTGGGTCTCCGGCAGCACCGCCAGGGAGCTCATCACGCCCGACAGGGGCCCTTCGACGACCAGGGCCTGCGACGTCGGGTTGATGCCATCAGCGGCTGCCACGGGACCGTCCTTCCAGCATGGGCATTCACGGCGGACGGCATGCTAGCCGAGATGCTCCGCGGCCCATGAGCCCCTCCTGACTCCCGCTCCGTCAGCGAACGTCGGCGCGCCGCCAGCGGAGCGTCAGCCCCGCGTAGCCCGTCGGCTGCCGGCGGCCTTCTCTCAGGTCGAGCGGAAGCTCGAGGCCGCCCTCGGCTCGCAGCTCCAGGTTCGGGCGCAGGCGGAAACCAATGCCCAGCGAGCCGCCCGGTGACGCAAGCAGGTGCGTGCCGTTGAACCTGCCTTGAAAGACGGTGAGGGGTCCCGCGAAGGTCCCCATCATCGAGACGCCCCCGGTGACGGTCCACGCCCGGCTGAGCCGGTAGTCCAGCAGCGCCTGCGCCCCCAGGCGCAGGTTGACGGGCTCCGTGGAGTTGTTGGTGACGGGCACGTACCAGACACCCGCGCTCGGGGCGACCGACAACGTCCAGGCAGACTGCTCGGCGAGCCGATGCCGGGTCCCGAGCTCGAGGCCCAGCAGCGTGAGGCGGCCCCCCCAATCCCAGTTCTCCCCCGCCCCCCTGCGGAAGGTGAGCTCGGGGTTGGGCAGATACGCCCGCTCCCGGCCGCGCTCGAAAGCGAGGGTGTTCAGCGAAACGCCGACGTCGGTCGTCCCCGCCGGGGTCGTCGCCGCGCCGAGGTTCCGCGCTCCGCTCATACAGCCGGGTGCTGCAAGAAGGAGCAGCCCGCCCAAGCCAAAGGCCCGCATGGCGTGTCGCGGCGTCATGGCGGCCACGCGAAGCGCACCCAGACCGGATGGTGGTCGCTGCCGGCGGGGAGCCTGTCCACGCCGCGCTCCTCCACGGAGAGGCCCTGGACGAAGACGGAGTCGAGCGGCAGGCCCCCGATCATGGAGTCCACGGTGTCCCCCACTCCTTCCGAGGCCCACTGGAAGCCCCGCCCCGAGAACAGCTTCACGGTCTGGGTGAGGCTCCCGGGGTCGGAGGTGTTGAAGTCGCCAGCGATGATCTGCAACGGCCCCTTTCCGTCGAGCGCGTCGATGATCGTCTCCGCCTGATCCAGCCGGGCGCCGAGCCCGACGATGGGGGTCGCGTTGTGCACGCAGACCGCCTGGACGGGGGTCCCCCGGATGTCCAGCGTCGCGACGACCGCGATGCGGTGCTGCTGGCGGTAGGGGTCGTCATGCGGCAGGTTGATCTTCCAGTCCGCGGTGATGGGCCAGCGGCTCAACACCGCGTTTCCGAAGTCATCCCCATCCTTCGCGACCGACCCGGGGTAGTAGACGTAGGCCAGCCCGAGCTCCCTGGCGATCCGGTCCACGGAGGCCGCGTCCATCTCCTGCATCAGGATGACGTCCGCCCCCGCGAGCGGTGGCCTCGTGAGGGCTGTGATTGCCTCGGGGACGTGCTCGGCGAAGGAAAGGTTGAACGTCACGACGGTGAGCGAGGAGGGCTCCTCCGCGGAGACGGCGCCAGCGGTCCGATGGTCCCCGCTGTACCTCGGTCCTGTTTCATCCGGGTAGTTCTCCGCGAGCGGGCACCCGGTCAGCAGCGAGAGCAGGAGGAGCGCCCACGGCAGCGCGACGAGCGAGCCCCTCCTTCGGGTGCGGTTTACTTCGTTAAGACGCAATGACTGACTCATCAAGCAACTGAACGGCGCGCAGAATCAGAGATTCCATTCGCGCGGCATCCGGGATGCATCACAGCCTTCGCCTGGTCCCTCCATTGCCCTGGGATTCGGGCAGGGAGGAAGCAACCGTTCCGCGGCCGACGGCGCTTCCGGCTCCAGGGCCGATGGCCGCCCTGGCAGGTCGGTCCCACCCTCAATCCCGGCATGCTTCCCGGCGTGGGGGAACGGGGGGCCGCGTGTTGGGGACAATGGCCGTGAGGTCCGAGCGGCCCAGCCGGGCGGCCCTCGCGCACGTCGCGACGGTGTTGCTGCTGGCCACTGTCTTTCCGTCCCAGGCGCGCGGGTTCCCCGCGGATGCGCCGCTCGCCAGGCAGGAGCCCACGGTTCAGGCCACGGGGAATGCGGCCCTGGAAGCCGCTCCCGGGTGCCAGGAGCCAGAGCCTCCGCGCCGGCATCCCTGGCTGGCGCTGGGCGAGGTGACGGCGGTGAACACGGCGGTGTGGGCGGTGAACCGGTACATCCGGAAGCGCGACTGGGCCGAGGTGAGCCCGGAAGTCTGGGGGCGCAACCTGACGAGCGGCTTCGAGTGGGACGCGGACAAGTTCACCGCCAACCAGCTCGACCATCCGTACCACGGCGGCATCTACTACAACATCGGGCGCGACAACGGCCTGAGCTACTGGGAGGCGGCTCCCCTCACCTTCCTCGGCAGCCTCCAATGGGAGGTGTTCGGCGAGAACAACCCCCCGTCCGCCAACGACGTCATCAACACGAGCATCGGAGGTCTCGCCGTCGGCGAGGTGCTGTACCGGTTGTCCTCGATGATTCTGGACAACGGTGCCACGGGCTGGGAGCGGGGCGGCCGCGAGGTGGCGGCGGGCTTGCTCAATCCGGGGCGTGGGTTCAGCCGGGTCGTCCGGGGCGAGGCGTGGCGGGTCGGGCCCACGCCGCGCGAGTGGACGCCGGCCCACTTCGCCGGCTTCGCGCGGGCGGGGTTCCTCCAGGAGGGAGCTGGCGACGCGGGGCAAGAGGGCTCGGGCCGGTTCGTGCTCGGGTTGGGCATGCGCCACGGCGACCCGTTCCTCGACGACTTCCGCAAGCCGTTCGACAGCTTCGCGGTGGATGCCAGCTTCATCGTCCGCCAGGGCCACTTCCTCGGCCAGGCCGATGCGCAAGGGCTGCTCGCGGTCACCTCGCTGTCGCGGCGACCCCGGTGGCAGGTCTTGCTGGGCGCGTACCAGTTCTACGACTTCGTGGACATCGGCAACTACCAGGTGGGCGCGCAGTCCTTCAGCGGGAGCCTGCTCTACCGCCATGAACTGACGGGAGCGATGGATGTGCGCGCGGCCCTGGATCTGCGGGGAGTGGCGCTCGCGGCCATCTCCTCCATCCCCTCCGAAACCAACGAACGGGGCTACGACTACGGGCCCGGGGTGGGAGTCACGCTGCGGGCCGCGTTGGGCTCCTGGCCGTGGGAGTACCTCGGCGTGGAGCTGGAGACGTCATGGATCCACACCCTGGACGGGGTGGTGAAGGACCACCTGATCCACGAGGGCCGCCTCCATGCGGACATCCCGGTCTACCGTGGGCTGGGGCTGGGTGGCAGCCTCCAGCTCTTCCGGCGCGACACGCTCATTTCCAACGAGAGGCCCGACCCCGTGCAGACCCCGCGGTTCCAGGTGTTCGTGTCGTGGCACTGAGCCCGGGGGCAGCCGGACTATGCTCGGCGTCCCATGAGCCCCTCCCCCCTCCACGGATACGCGCGACGCGTCGGCCTCTTCTCGGGGGTGATGCTCGTCATTGGCGGCATCATCGGCTCGGGCATCTTCCTCAACCCGGCCATCGTCGCGCAGCGCGTGCACACGCCGGAGCTCACCCTGCTGGTGTGGCTCATGGGCGGCGGGGTGGCGCTCATTGGCGCCTTCATCTACGGGGAGCTGGGACAGCGCAGCCCCAAGGCGGGCGGCAGCTACGTCTACCTGCGCGATGCCTTCGGCCCGCTGCCCGCGTTCCTCAATGCGTGGGGCTTGATGCTGATGATCGCCACCGGGGCCATCGCCGCCGTGGCGGTCACCTTCGCCAACTACACCCTCGCGCTCACCGGCCTGGGGCCCGGCTTCCGCTTCCCCCTCGCCGTCGGTGCCATCCTCCTGCTCTCCGGCGTGAACTACCTCGGCGTGCGGCCCGGCGCGCTCACGCAGAACGTCTTCACCGTGCTCAAGCTGCTGGCGCTCGCGGTGCTGGTGGGCGCGGGGCTGCTGCTCGAGAGCGTCCGTCCTGCGGCGGTGGAGGCGGTCGCCGCGCCCCAGGCGCCGGACTCCATCGTGCTCGCCCTGGGGGCGGCGCTCGTCCCGGTGCTGTTCAGCTACGGCGGGTGGCAGCAGACGAACTTCGTGGCCGAGGAGATGGTCGACCCCGAGCGCAACCTGCCGCGCGCCCTGTTGCTCGGCGTCATCGGCGTGGTGACGGTGTACCTGCTCGCGAACATCACCTACCTGCGCACGCTCGGCGCGGTGGGGCTCGCGGCGAGCAGCGCGCCGGCGGCGGACGCGCTCGGTCAGTTGCTGGGGCCCGCGGGCCGCACGTTCATCACCGCGGGAATCGCCCTCTCCACCTTCGGCTTCCTCAACCTGGTCATCCTCGTCTCACCGCGCGTCTATCAGGCCATGGCCGCGGATGGACTGTTCTTCCCCTGGATGGCCCGGCTGCACCCGCGCTTCCGCACGCCCTCCAACGCCATCGTCTTCCAGGCGGTCTGGGCCATCCTGCTCACGGGCACGGGCACGTACGGCGAGCTGCTCGACTACGTCGTCTTCGCGGACTGGCTCGTCTTCGGCGCCACGGCCGCGACGCTGTTCGTCTACCGCGCGCGTGAGCGGCAGGGCCTGGTGCCCCGCGCCGCGTACCGGGTGCCCGGCTATCCCGTCACCCCGCTGCTCTTCATCGCCGCGGCGCTGTACGTCCTCTTGGGCTCGACGGCCTCCAACCCGCTCAACGCGCTCAAGGGCACGTTGCTGCTCGGCGCGGGTGTGCCCGTGTTCCTCTACTGGCGCCGGCGCACCCGGCGGCCGGAGGCTCCGCCCGCCCTCGGCACGCCCTGAGGCGAGGACCGCGGCTCACAGCATCTCGCGCAGGTTCTCCTCCGCGGTGCGGGCCAACTGGGCGACGCGCTTGTGGAGCCACAGGCCAAAGGGCTGCACCCGCTCGCGCTTCATGGGCCGGGGCAGCTCCGCCTCGCCCTCGTCGAAGGGAATGATGGCCTGCTCGCCCGTGGGGGACACCACGCGGGCGTCGAACGCGAAGGACCGGGAGGTGTGCCAGCCCCCGTGAAACACGCGGAGGTTCTCCAGCTCCGTGTTGCCGGTGGCTTCGACGAGGCCCTCGATGTCGTAGACGTCGTCGGCGATCTCCAGGCAGCTCCAGCCGCCGCCGGTGACGTTGCCGCACAGGAACATGGGCAGGTCCTGGTCCGCGCCGCTGCCGACAATCCAGGTGATGGAGCCATACACGCGCAGGAAGTAGTCCCAGCTGGACTCGCGCTTCTTCGGCTTGCCCGGCTTCGCCGTCCTCCAGCGGCCGATGCGCGCCTTGTGCATGCGCTTGAAGAAGGACACGTGCTCCACGGTCGTGGCGATGCGCTTCTTCTCCTCCTGCGCGTCCAGTTGCTCCGCGACGAAGTGCCCCGTGGGCATGCGCGCGTGCAGGTCCTTCAGCATCGCGATGGCCACGTCGACGGCCTCGAAGGCGTCCCGGGGCTTCGGGAAGGAGGGCCGATTGGGAAGGGGCGCGCGCTTGGGGGCGTTCGGCGCGGGCCTGGGCTCCGGGTTGGAGAACCGGGCTGACGTGAGCTCGATGTTCTGGAGCACGAAGCCGGCCTTCTCCCTGGCTCGCACGCGCTGCTCGGCCCGGGCGAGGGCGGCTTCACGGCTGTCGCAGGTCGTCTGCTTCGAGGAGTCCTCGAAGACATGCTCGCCGTCCACGAGGACCCCCCAATACTTGTCGGGAGCCCGGTGGTACTGACGCCGCGTCACGAACTTCTTCGTCGCGTTCCACGGCGCGCCATCCTTGAACCCCAGCTTGCGGTAGCGTGCCAGCAGGGCCTCGACCTGGGAGGTCTCGATGCGGGAGACCAGGTGCGCGCCGTTCAGCGTCCCCCGGCGGATGAGGGACTGCGCGCCACGCACCTCGACGTCGACGTGAAGCAGGCTGCCGAGCCGGTACAGGGTGTGCCGCCGTTCGACGGGCGCGAGCCCCTTGAAGACGTTCGCATCCTCCTTGTCGAGCGTGCCCGCGCTCCAGACGCGCAGGGCACCGCCCTGGGTGTAGAGCCAGACCTCGTCCTTCGTGTCGAGCTGGGGGTCCGAGTACCAGATGGGGTCCCCGCCGTTGAGCTTCCGCAGCCGCTTCCAGTCAGGCATGGCGCCTTATCTCACGCGGCACGCTCAACGTTCAGCCTCCATGCGCGCCTTCTCGCGGATGATGACGTCGCGCACGTGGTCGCGCAGGGCGTGCACGTCCCCGCCGAAGGCCTCTGGGTCGATGGGCTCCAGCACGCGCACCCTGGCGTGGACGGCCTGCTGGAGGATGAGCCCATGCTTGGGCATGGTCCGCGCGGTGCCTGTGAGGACCACGGGGATGATGGGACAGCGCTCCTGGATGGAGAGCGTGAAGGCGCCGTCCTTGAAGGCCTTCACCTGGCCGTCATGGGAGCGGGTGCCTTCGGGAAACATCAGGATGGGGACGCCGCGCGACAGCCAATGCCTGCACCCCGCCATCATCTGGATGATGCTGGCGCGGTCTCCGCGGATGAGCGGCACATAGCGGTTGAGGCGCATGTTCCAGCCGATGAGCGGTAGCTTGAAGTTCTCCGCCTTGGAGACCCACTTGAAAGGCCGGTAGAGGCCGAAGAGGACCAGGATGTCCCCCAGCGATTCGTGGTTGGCCACCAGCACCGCCGCGCCCTTCCAGGGCAGGCGTTCACGGCCCTCCACCCGCAGGTGCCACATCGGGTTCACATAGAAATACAGCTGCGCCCAGAAGCACGAGTACAGGTGAAGCACGCGTCCATTCGCGTCAAACGGGCGGGTGAGCGCCCACAGCAGGAGCGCTCCAAGGAACAACACCGCGCTGGACAGCGCGAGGAAGATCCAGAACGCGATCGAGATGGGGATTCGGATGATCCCCACTCTGTCATGGGTGGGTGGCCGCACCCAGCATAGGTGCGCATGAATGCGGCGAAGGTGTGGATGGCAGCCCCGCCCCCCGGGGACGTGTCCACTGAGCGCTTGCCATCACTTCCCGCGCCGAACAGGCCCTTTCGGACACATGGCCCTGCTCGAATCCAGGCACATGCGTGCGCCTTCTGGGCAGCCGGTGCATCTCCGTCGCCCGGCAACCCGTGCCGGTTGGAGCCCCCCGATGAGATGTTTGCGTCCCCTGATCCCCTGTGTCGTCCTGCTTGCGACAAGCGCGCACGCCCAACTCGCGAATGGCCTGCGTGCCGGCATTGCCCGGGTCCTTCGCGTCAATGCGGCGGAGGCCGAGTACGCCAAACCCCTGCCCGAGAACCCGGATAACAACGACGAGGAGCGCTACCCCACGCGCTTCGCCAGCTACAGCAAGGGCTTGCAGCACGACGCGCTGGGCGACGTCGTCACGACCGAGTACGACAAGCTGCTCACGGCCCTGTTGGAGAATGATCCGGAGGAGGGCTTGGAGGCGCTACTCCTTGGCGAGCGCAAGCTCGTCAATCCCGTAGCGGGCTTCTCCTACCTGCCCGTGGGGCCGGACCCGCACGCGCTCGCGCTCAGGCCCGCGCCGCTGTTCATCAGCCCCGAGGTCGCGGGAGAGCTGGACGAACTGTACTGGATGTCTCTCGTCCGGGACGTCCCGTTCCAGGCCTACACGTCCAATCCGCCCGCGGTCATCACCCAGGCCGTCCAGCGCCTCAACGCGCTCCGCGAATACCGGGGGGCGAAGGACGCCGGCGTCGTGACGGGCCAGACGCTCTTCCGGGCCGAGCTATCCGGGAGCGTGAAGGGTCCGTTCATCTCCCAGTTCCTGCTGATGGACGTGCCCTATGGCGCCCAGGTGATTCCCCAGCGCAACCTGACGCGTGTCGCCGGTGATGACCGCGTCTTCCGGTTCGACGCCTGGCTGAACATCCAGAACGGTGCGCTCCCCACCCAGCCGCCGATCTACGACCCGGTCCGCCGGTACCTTCGCAACGGCCGCGACCTGGCCGAGTGGGTGCACCTGGACTATCCGGTGCAGTCCAGCCTCAACGCGGCGCTGCTGCTCACCCGGCTGGGCGATGTGGACGCGGATCCGAAAGCTTCGCCGCTCGTCTTCGATGAGCTGAATCCCTACCGGAACTACCGCAACCAGGAGCCCTTCGCGACGCTGGGCAACGGTGAAGGGCTGGACCTGGTGAGCCGCATCGTGAATCCGGCGCTGCGCGCGCAGTGGTTCCAGAAGTGGCTCATCCACCGGCGCCTGCGTCCGGAGGAGTACGCGGGCCGCGTGCACAACACCGTGACCGGGGCGCGCGTCTACCCCGTTCCCCAGGAACTGCTCACCTCGCCGGTGCTGCCGCTCGTGCTGGCTCGCAACAACGCGCTCAACGCAGGCGCGGGCGGCACGTACCTGCTCAATCAGGCCTTTCCCGAAGGAAGCCCGGTCCACCCCGCCTATGCGTCCGGCCACTCCACCTACATTGGCGCGGGGGTGACGATGATCAAGGCCTTCTACAAGGACATCCCCCTGCCGAACCCGGTGGTCCCCAACGAGGACGGCACGGCGCTGCTGCCCTATACCGGCCCCACGCTCTACGCCTTCGACGAGCTGGACAAGCTGGTCAGCAACGTCGGCGTGGGACGGCTCTTCGCGGGGGTGCACTACCGCAGCGACCACGACCACGGCTCCCGCCTGGGTGAGCTGCTCGCGCTGCGCACGCTGCAGGACCTGGCGCACTACTACAACGAGCCCTTCGCGGGCTTCCAGGTCCGCACCTTCGGAGGCAACACGCTCACCATCCAGCGGACGACCCCGGTCCTGCCCAACCACGTGAGCGAGGTGAACTCCTTCACCGTCGTGAACCCGGACTCCGGCAGGGAGCTGGCGCCGATGTACAACGGCGCGGTCTTCGACCTGAGTGACCTGGGAGGAAACTCCGTG
This sequence comes from Corallococcus macrosporus, assembly GCF_017302985.1. Taxonomy (NCBI): domain Bacteria; kingdom Pseudomonadati; phylum Myxococcota; class Myxococcia; order Myxococcales; family Myxococcaceae; genus Corallococcus; species Corallococcus macrosporus. The sequence continues at coordinate 7,347 of NZ_JAFIMU010000003.1, read as the reverse complement.
GGCCTCATGGCCTGGACCTACGAGGCCCAGGTGGGCAGCGTGCGCTTCCAGCTCGACGGCGTCGATACCGTCGACAACCAGGCGCCCTACATCCTCCCGGCCACGGCGACCGTCGGCACCCACGTGCTGACGGCCACGCCCTACAGCGAGGCCAACGGGCAGGGACTCGGCGGCGTTCCCCTGAGCGTGCGCTTCACCGTGCAGCCCTAGCGGCCGCGGATTTAATCCGGCTTGACTCATCCTCCCCCGGCCCCTTGCCGATACTCCGTTCGCACGCAGCAGGGTGCGAACATTCCTGGGGAGGATGTGTCATGGGGGACAGCACGATTCAGTCGGGGTATGGCCAGCTCGCCGCGCGGCTCGCGGCGGAGGCCGCGGCACGCCAGGCAGCGCTCCAGCAGGAAGCGGTCGCCGGCTCGATGATCCGCGCGGCGGACTCGCTCACGGCGGCGGAGCTGGGCGGACCGGACATCGAGTTCGCGCGGGGCCTCGCCAACCTCGGCATGTCCTTCCGGACGGATCCCGCCACGGGCACCCTGCTGTCAGGAGTGCTGTCGGAAGCCGAGCGCGTGTCGGTGGACAAGGCCTTGAGCGAGGGCGCGGGGGCGGTGCGCAGAGCCGTCCTGGACCTGCTCGGGATGGAGCTGTCGCCCGGCAACGACAACGGCACCCCGCTGGGCGCCTTCGAGCAGGGCCTGTTCGCGGTCTACGGCGCCGCGCTGTACGACTCCTGACCTCAGATTGCTGAGGGCCCCGGCGCCATCGCCATGCTTTTCCGAGAGGGCCCTCCGCGTACTCCCTTGATGCGTCTGGGTTTGAAGATGGCCTGGCGGCTGCATCAGCGCCGGGCCTCAATCCCAGGAGGACGCGAATGCGACACACCCTGCCGTTGCTAGCCCTCACCACGCTCCTGATGGCCTGTGGGGAGGTCGAGGTCTCCCTCTCCACGGACGCCACGGCGTACCTGCCCGGTGACACCGTCCAGCTCGTGCTGGTGAACGAGGGCACCCGCGAGGTGGGCTACAACCTCTGCGGCGCCCGGGTCGAGCACCGGGAGGACGGCGAGTGGATCCCCACACCGCTCCTGGGCGAGACCGATGCCTGCCCTGCCGTGCTTCACACGCTGAAGGTCGGTGACCAGGCCCACGGCATGGTGACACTCCACAAGGAGCTGCCGGCCGGCGAGTACCGCATCGTGCACGACGTGGACACGCTGAGGACCGACGCTGAAGGACGCTCCCTTCAGGAGCGGGTGATCAGCAATCCCTTCCGCATCGAGGTGACGGCGCCTTGATTCGGCTACTCCGCGTCCGTGATGCGCTCGAGCAGTTCGCTCAGCAGCAGGCTTTCGCCTTTTGACAGGACGCGGATCCGGTCCAGGGAGGCCCGCAGCGCGGCGGCCATGGCGCGGACCTCCGCGTGCTTGGGTTTCGCCGCCTCGCTCGTGATGGCGGCCACCGCGGCCTCGCGCGCGGCGTGGGCGAGCCCGGGGTCGCGCTTGCCTTCGGGCTGGCTCAGGAGCGTGAGCACGGCGCCCATGCCCATCGCGGACACCAGGCCGAGCGCCCGCTCCTCGCTGACCCGCAGCCGGCCCGCGAGCGCGAGGTTCCGGATGCGCCGCCGCAGGACATCCTCCCCGTCGCCCAGGGACGGAGACTGCGACGCGAGCTGTGGGTCGCTGCTCATGATGGCGAACAGCCCGGGGTGGCTGAGGCCGAACGCGATGTGCATGTCCCACCCGTCGCGAAAGTCCTGAAGCGGATCCGGGTGCGGCTTGCGCGCGGCCTTCTCCGACACGTAGCTCCGCATGGCGTGCTCGAAGACCGCCGCGAGCAGGCCTCGCTTGTCGCCAAAGAGCCGGTAGAGCGTCGGCGCCTGCACCCCCGCCGCGGCAGCCACGGCCCGCGTCGTCGCGGCCTCGGGCCCTCCAGAGGCGATGAGCTCAGCGGCGGCCGCCAGGATGCGCGCGCGCGCATCGGAGCCCTCCACGTCCTCGGCAGCGACCTTGTCCCGATCCTTCATGGGGTGGAGATAGCACGCGCCCGTGGAGCGCCGGTAACAAAGGCTTGATATCGGCGATAACGGCCACTACGTTATCGACGGTAACAATCATCTGCTTCCACCGATATCACCAGGAGCGTTCGATGATCGTCGTGACCGGAGCCACCGGGCAGCTCGGCCGTCTCATCGTGGAGAACCTCATCACCCGCGTCCCTGCGGACCGGGTCGCCGTCAGCGTCCGGGACGTGCAGAAGGCCCAGGACCTGGCGGCACGGGGCGTCCGGGTGCGCAGGGGCGACTTCGCGGAGCCAGCGAGCCTCGCGCACGCCTTCGAAGGCGCATCCCAGGTGTTCATGGTCTCTTCGAACGCGCGAGCGACGGGCGGCGATACCCTCGCCCAGCACCGCGCCGCCATCGACGCCGCCCGGTCCGCTGGCGCGCGACGCATCGTCTACACGAGCCACATGGCCGCGAGCCGTTCCTCGGCGTTTCCGCCGATGCTCGACCATGCGGCGACGGAGCAGCTGCTGAGCGAGTCCGGGCTGGCGTGGACCTCGCTTCGCAACGGCTTCTACGCTTCGAGCGCGGTGTTCCTGCTGGCGAAGGGCCTGCAGACAGGAGTCTTCGAGGCACCCGCGGACGGCAAGGTCTCCTGGACCACGCACGCGGACCTCGCGGAGGCAGCAGCAGTCATCCTGACGAACGAGGGCCGCTACGACGGGCCGACGCCGCCGCTCACGGCATCGCAGGCGCTCGACTTCGGAGCGCTGTGCGAGCTCGCGTCGGGCATCCTTGGACGCCCGCTCCACCGGAGCACGGTGCCGGAGGACGAGATGCGCGCGAAGCTCACCGCCTCCGGCATGCCCGCGCCCGCGGTGGCCATCTCGCTCGGCCTCTACCGCGCGAGCCGCGACGGAGAGTTCGCGGCCGTCAATCCCACGCTGCGTGAGCTGCTGGGCCGTGCGCCGACGGGCATGCGCGAGGTGCTGGCCGAGAAGCTGGGCCGGGCGGCATAGCGGCCCGGCCCCCGGTTACTTCGCGCCCCTGCTCGCGGCGCCTCGGGCGAACATGCGTCCCAGCCACGCGTCGCGCGTCGCGATGCAGGCCCGGGCCACGTCGGACTGCGGCGCGATGTCGTAGAAGCCGTGGAAGGCGCCGCCCCAGACATGCAGCTCGCACTCGCCGCCAGCGGCCATGATTCCGCGCGCGTAGGCAACGGCTTCATCCCGGAACGTCTCCCCTTCCGCGACGTCGATGAAGGTCGGTGGCAGCCCCCGGAGCTCCGTTGCGCGCGCGGGCGCGGAATAGGGAGACACGTCGGCGCCGCCCAGACGGTCGCCGAGCACCGCCCGCCAGGCCGTCAGGTTGCTGGTGCGGTCCCAGACGCCGACGCCGTCGTACCGGTGGGCGGACTCCGTCTCGTTGCGGTCATCCAGCATGGGGCATTGCAGCAACTGGCCCAGCAGCCGCGGCCCACGCCGATCCCGGGCCAGGAGCGTGGTCCCCGCCGCGAGCCCTCCCCCACCGCTTCCGCCGAAGATGACGAGCTGGCTCGGGTCGAACTGGAGCGCCGCGGCGTTCGCCGCCATCCACTCCAGCCCCGCGTAGCAGTCCTCCACCAGGGTGGGGGCCGGATGCTCGGGCGCCAGGCGGTATTCGACCGTCACGCAGACCGCATCGTGACGAAGCGCCTGGTCCACGAGCGGCCTCGCCCCCGCGAAGCGGGTCCCCATCACCATGCCGCCACCATGGATGAAATAGACGGCGGGCCCGGGAGTCGCGTGGTCCTGCCGCGCGATGACCGAGACCGTGATCTCCGCGCCCTGGTACCCGGGGATGCGGTGATCGACGCAGCGGACCTTCGCGTCTCCGATGAGGTCCTCCCGGCCCACGCGGCTCAACGTGCGGAAGTGCTCCAGCTGCTCCAGCGTCATCCCCACCGGCACATACCCCTTCAGCGAAGGCAGGAGCGCGGCGAGCTGGGGGTCGAAGTCGGGGGATGCGTTCGGGCGGGTCATGGAGGGCCGGAGACAGGCAGTCGAGATGAGACGCCCGGCAAATCATGAAGCATGCCGGACGTCCCGGTCATTCTCGCGCCTCAGCTCTCGACGGTGGCGGACTGCTCGGCCGCCGGGTCCTGCTCGCTGCACACCCGTGAGGCCTCGGCCTGCTGGGCCTCCGTGGCGGCGGGGTCGATGTCGGTGACGCTCGGGATGCAGCCCCAGTACATCGCGTTCTCGGCGCACGTGGTCGTGCGGCCCCGGACGTCGCAGATCGTGCTGCAGGGACTTTCGTAACAGATGTCTTCGCACTGGGGCTTCGCGGCAAAGGCAGCCGCGGGCGAGAGGGAAAGGACAACCGAGGCAGCCAGGAGGGACTTCTTCAGCGTGCGCATGCGTGCTCCGTCTGAGAAGAACTGCGCGGGCAGCATACAACCACTACCCAAACGGACCTAGAGTGAACCTTTCGCTCATGAAAGGGCCGCGAATGAAATACCTCCTGCTCCTGCTCCCGCTGCTTGCAGCCTGTGCCTCGTCATCCCAGGCCACGTCCCCGCGGGAGGCCGTGACGGACACGGACGCCGACCGCATCGTCCGGGCGCTCTGCGACAAGCAGCTTGCGTTGCTGGGCGAGGAGTCCCACCACGGCAACGCCAGGACGGTTGCCTTCAAGGTGGCCTTGACCCGCAGGCTGGTGGAGGAGTGCCACTACGACGCGTTCGTCATCGAGGCAGGCACCTACGACTTCCTCCACATCCAGGCGCTGCTGAAGGCAGGCCAACCCCTCGGCGAGGACACGGTCGCCGCCGCCATTGGCAGGATGTGGGCCACCGAGGAGATGGCGCCCCTGATCCCGTTCCTGACCGCGCGGCTCCAGGCGGGGACGCTGGTGGCCGGCGGGCTCGATGATCAGATTGGCAGGGGCACCTACGCGCAGAAGCAGATGGCGCGTGAGCTCATCCCTCTCTTCCAGGGGCCAAGGCAGGCCGCGTGCGGCGCGGAGATAGAACGGCACATGGCCTGGGGATATGACGAAGCCCACCCGTACACGGCGGAGACCGCGAAGTTCATCCTGGGGTGCTGGCAGGAATTGGCGTCGGCGCTCACCGCTCCCGAGTCCGGACGTTCGCTGCGGATGGTCCGCAACCTGGAACGGAACTTCACCCGCCAGGTCGCCGCGATGTCCCAGACTCCGGAGCAGACCGCGAGCGCAAGGGATTGGAACGACTTCGACGCGCGCGATCGCTCCATGTTCCTCAACCTGGAATCGTTCCTGTCCCAGTTCCCCAGGCCGCGCAAGGCCATCGTCTGGCTTGCCACCATCCATGCCGCGAAGGACCTGCGGCAGGTGGATGCGGACGCTCGAAACGGGACGTCCTTCGGCTCCCATGTCCGTGAGAAGTACGGGGACCGGTCCTTCGTGCTGGGGTTCTCCGCGAACTCCGGGGGCTATGCCCTCGGCAGCTCGGCTCGCACCTACGTCCTGGCCCCCGCGACGGCCGAATCGCTGGAGGGGTGGGCGTTCGCCAACCACGCCGCGGACACCCGGTATCTGGAGGGACACCAGCTCCGTGACTTCGGACCCAGGGTGGCGCGTGCCTTGAACTACACGTGGATGACGGCGCCGTGGGACACGGTCATGGATGGACTGTTGATCTTCCGCGAAGAGGCCCCGGGCCGCCCCCGGTGATATGGCCTATGGGTTTGATTGACCCGTGGGAATCCCGTAGGGCCGTCCCGGCACGCCACGATCGCAATCATTCACGCCCACAGGAACTCCTCGAATTGCCTGGATTGATTTGCAGTTAGAAAGGGATTGGTGTTAGTAAGGCATTGGCTTCGGCCAACCCCCGCACAAACAACTCAGGAGAAGTCCATGACGAGGAACGTGAAGCGTTTCCTGGCTGCCTCGCTGTTGTCTCTCGCTCCGTCCATCGCGTTCGCCGGCCAGGTGGAGCTCGGGTTCCCCGACTTCCTCACCCAGCGCGGCGAATATGTCAGCCTCCGCGAGGGGGCCTTCGAGGTTCCCCAGGTGAAGGGCGGGGCGTCCGTGGGTCCGGCGCTGGAGAACTTCTTCATCCAGAACCAGAGCGGTGCGACCGTCTCCCTGGGCCTCCAGATCGTGACGGGGACGTTCAACGGCGTGTTCACGCCCTACCCCGTGCCCACCGCCACCCTGGGCGGGTTCCAGATCAGCGCGCCCACCCCGGCGCCGTCGTTCTCCCAGCAGTACTACTGGACGGTCGACCCGGCGAACCCGGGCGGCGCGAAGACCTGTATCTGGCGCGTGGACATCGCTGACTCCGGCGGCACCTGCACGGCGTCCGTCGCCTTCGGCACCGTCGGCGGCGCCATCTGCGCCCTGGACACCATCAACTCCTTCATCGACATCAACACCTGCCAGGCGCAGATCGTCACCATCATGCAGTGAGCTGAGCTGAACTCCGCCCGGGGTCCTGGATGGGGCTCCGGGCGGTGCCCTCCTCCGCCCCGTCAATCCCCAGGAAGGGTGAGGGGCAGGTTTTCAGGCCATGTCTATGCATGGGGAAGTGCCGTACAATCCCCACAGAATGGTCTGACCCGGGAGGGTGGATGTTCCGCTCAATGAATCTCAGCTCCGACGAGCTCATGCTCAGGGACAGGGCCCTCCTGGCCCTCAACGGCTCGCTGTCCCTCTCGCGGAACCTCGAAGCCGTTCGACCGCACCTGCTGGAGCTCGCGCAGGCGGACTCCATGGCCCTGTGCCTCATGCACGTCGAGTCCGCGAGCAACCACTGGCACGTCCCTGGCCATCGCATCCCCATCCTGGATGAGTATGAGCGCGTGGTCGAACACGACTTCTTCCGGGAGCCCATCTTCGCCCGGCCGAACGTGGTCATCCGCGATTCGCAGATCCTCACCCGGAATGAGTACGAGCGGACGCTCATCTTCCAACGCAGCCGGGAGCTGGCGCAGAACCTGGAGCACATCATGGCCGTGCTCCTCCCCATCCGGCCCGGCTTCTTCGGCGCCCTCGCGCTCTACCGGCACCTGCCGCGCGCCTTCTCCGCCCGGAACGCCGCGCTCCTCTCCAGCCTCACCGCGCACCTGATGAACACCGTGCGCAATTGCAGTGACGTCCAGGAAGCCGCCACCAGCGCCCGGCTCCTCGAGGAGCTCTACCGCCGCCCCGACGCCGCCTTCGTCGTCGTGGAGCCGCCGCACCACGAGGTGCTGCGCTCTCCGCAGGCCGCTGTCCTGCTGGACCGGTGGTTCAGCCGCTCCGAACTCCACTCCTCCGGACTGCCCCTCCCGCTCAAGGAGCGGCTGGACGCCCTGGTCGGCATGCCCCCGGATGCGCGGCTCG
>NZ_JAFIMU010000001.1 GCF_017302985.1 Corallococcus macrosporus | reverse complement strand
AGGTACTCCACGATGGCGTTGTCGAAGTCGATGCCGCCCAGGAACGTGTCGCCGCCGGTGCTGATGACCTCGTAGACGGTGTCGTGCAGCTCCAGCACCGACGCGTCGAAGGTGCCGCCGCCCAGGTCGTACACCAGCACGCGCTGGTTGAGCTTCTTGCCGTAGCCGTACGCCAGCGCCGCCGCCGTGGGCTCGTTGAGAATGCGCTCCACGTACAGCCCGGCGAGCTTGCCCGCCTCGCGCACCGCGTGCCGCTGGTTGTCGTTGTAGTAGGCGGGCACGGTGATGACCGCCCGCGAGATGGGCTGGCCCAGCTGGTTCTGCGCCACCTCGCGCACCTCGCGCAGGATCAGCGCGGAGATCTGCTGGAGCGAATAGATGCGGTCGCCCAGGCGCACTGCCGCCTCGCCGTTCTGGCCCGCGGCGATCTCGTAGTGAAAGCGGCCCTTGATCTGCCCCACGATGGGCGACGCGTACGGCCGGCCCACCAGCCGCTTGGCGCCGTACACCGTCTGGCGCGGGTTGGTGAGCATCTGCCCCTTGGCGGGGTGGCCCACCACCAGCTTGCCGCGCTGGTTGAACGCGAGGATGGAGGGGACCGTGTTGTGGCCCTCGCGGCTGGGCAGCACCCCGGGCTTCGCTCCGCGCACGAACGCGGCGCACGAGTTCGTCGTCCCCAGGTCGATGCCGATCACGGGCCCCGTCCGTGGCGGCTCCGTCGTGTTCAGCTCCAGTGACGCATCCGTGACCATCTCCAGCGCGGGCGCGGCCGGGGCGTCCATCCGGGGGGCGGCGCTGGCCTCCGAGGCCATGGCCGGGGGCAGGGCAGGGGCGGCCACGGGGGCGGGGACGGTGTAGTCCGCGGGGCCCACGCCGTTGGGAACGGGCGGCAGGTCGGACTGGGCATGCGGAAGGATGGCGACCGCGGCGTCCAGGAACCGGCGGGTCGGTGGGTCCGCCTCCCCGAACTTCAGGCCCATGCCGGAGATGCCCTGGCCCTGCTGCCCGGTGACGAAATGGACGATGGCCGCCGTGTAGAGGAGCCGGTCGCCGCTTGCCAGGCGGAGGTCCAGGGTGACGACCGTGCCCGGGGAGCGCACGGCCTTGGCGCGCAAATAGATGCCGCCCCGGGTGATGTTGCCCCCGTATTTCGCGAGGAACTCCTCGGGGGTGGCGAAGGGCAGCTTCACCACCAGCCCGACCGCCCCCGCTTGATTCAATTCCGCCAAGGCCCGGTCCAAGTCCCCAAGAAATGTTGATGGGACGCCGAGTATCACCCGAAGTCCCTGGGAACGGGCGGCAAAAAACCTTCTTCCGTTGCGCGGCAGCCGCGCAAACCGTATGGACACGCACCCGCCGGGCGCTGGTGCCCCGCGGGGCCTCCGGGAGCCCCCATGTTGAACCCCGATATCCGGCTGGCCCTCACCTTCGACGACGTGCTCCTGCTGCCCGGTGAGAGCGCCGTCACCCCGCGTGATGCCGACCTCACCACCCGCCTGACGCGCAACATCCGGCTGAACGTGCCCCTGCTGTCCGCCGCCATGGACACCGTGACGGAGGCGAGAACCGCCATCGCCATGGCGCAGGAGGGCGGCATCGGCGTCATCCACAAGAACATGACGCCCGAGCAGCAGGCCCTGGAGGTCCTCAAGGTCAAGAAGTTCGAGAGCGGCATGGTGGTGGACCCCATCACCATTGAGCCCAAAGCACCGCTCGCCCGCGCCCTGGAGCTGATGAAGGTGCACGGCGTGTCCGGCGTGCCCGTGGTGCAGGGCAAGCGCCTGGTGGGCATCCTCACCAGCCGCGACGTGCGCTTCGAGAAGAACTTCTCCCAGAAGGTCGAGGACGTGATGACGACGAAGCTCGTCACCGGCCGCGAGGGCATTGCCCAGGAGGACGCCCAGAAGCTCCTGCACGAGCACCGCATCGAGAAGCTTCTCGTCGTGAACGAGGCCTACGAGCTCAAGGGCCTCATCACCATCAAGGACATCGAGAAGCGCCGCACCCACCCGTACGCAGCCAAGGACGCCAAGGGCCGCCTGCTCTGCGCCGCCGCCGTGGGCGTGTCCGCGGACCGCGAGGCCCGCATCGACGCGCTGATCAAGGCGGGCGTGGACGTCATCGTCGTGGACACCGCGCACGGCCACTCGAAGGGCGTGATTGAAGGCGTGCGCGACACGCGCAAGAACTTCAAGGGCTTCGACCTCATCGCCGGCAACGTGGCGACGGCCGAGGGCACGCGCGCCCTGATTGAGGCGGGCGTGGACGCGGTGAAGGTGGGCATTGGCCCGGGCTCCATCTGCACCACCCGCGTGGTGGCCGGCGTGGGCGTGCCCCAGGTGACGGCGGTGGATGACTGCGCCCGCGAGGCGGACAAGCACGGCATCCCCATCATCTCCGACGGCGGCATCAAGTACTCGGGCGATATCGTGAAGGCCCTCGCCGCGGGCGCCAGCTCCGTGATGATCGGCTCGCTGTTCGCCGGCACCGAGGAGTCCCCCGGCGACGTCATCCTGTACCAGGGCCGCAGCTACAAGAGCTACCGAGGCATGGGCAGCCTGGGCGCCATGAAGCAGGGCGCCAAGGACCGCTACTTCCAGTCCGACGTGGAGGCGGTGAAGCTGGTGCCGGAGGGCATCGAGGGCCGCGTCCCGTACAAGGGCACGCTCTCCATGAACGTGCACCAGATGCTGGGCGGCATCCGCAGCGGCATGGGCTACGTGGGGTGCGCCACCATCGAGGAGCTGCGCACGAAGGCCAACTTCGTCCGCATCACGTCCGCCGGGCTCAAGGAGAGCCACGTGCACGACGTCATCATCACCGAGGAAGCGCCCAACTACCGGATGGAGTAGGGCGGTGAGGCCTCCCCCGGGGAGTCATCCACCGGGGGAGTCCAGCAGGGCCCTACTTGCCGCGACGCTTGCCGCCGCCGGAAGAATCCTCGGCGGGGGCGGCCGTGGCGGACACGCGCTTCTCCGCCGCGCCGACGCGCTGGAGCAGCTGCTCGCGGTCGTCGGGGTCCAGCGTTTCAATCGCCTTCTTCAGGGTGGCGAAGTCCAGGCGGGCCACCGTGACGGTGTTGCCGCCCTTGATCTCCTGCACCGTGGGCACGTCCACCAGCTCGCGCAGGTAGGTCTCGAACTCCACCCGGACGTCGGCGGTCTGCTGGATGCAGGTGTCCTTGGCGTTGACCAGGTTCTGGCTGCCCTCGCGGTAGCTCAGGTCCGGGTTGCGGGCCATGGCCTCCTCGAAGGTGTGGGTGCGGTCCTTCAGGGACGCGTACAGGTTGACGTAGTCCACCAGCCGGTCGGACTCCGGACGGTTCACGTCGCGGGCCTTGTTGAGGGGCTGGGTGGTGTCGTCACAGGTGAGCTTGGACAGCTCGTTGACCCCGGGCGCGTCCTTCACCGCGACGCTGCGGGTGTCACGCTCCAGACGCTCGTCGGAGGTGATCTCCTTCACGCACCCCGCGGAGGACAGGAGGAGCATGGCTGCTGCAGTGGAAGCGGACAGGCGGCGCACGAACAATTGACGGCCTTTCAGCGTTGATTTCCCGAAGTTTGTAGCGATAAGGGCCCCCACCCGTCAACGACGCCCCCTGGGAGAATCGCCGGTGGACCTGCACTCCGAGAAGATCCTGATCCTTGATTTCGGGAGCCAGTACACCCAGCTCATCGCCCGCAGGGTGCGCGAGCTGGGCGTCTACTGCGAGATCCACCGCCCGGACCTCCCCGCCGCGGACATCCGCCAGTTCGCGCCGAGGGGCATCATCCTCTCCGGCGGGCCGGCGTCCGTGGAGGCGCCCGGCTCCCCGCGCTGCGACCCCTTCGTCTTCGAGGCCGGCGTCCCCGTGCTGGGCATCTGCTACGGCCTCCAGTTGCTGGCCAAGCTCCTGGGCGGCCGCATCGACCGGGGCGCCCACCGCGAGTTCGGCAGCGCCGCGGTGGAGGTCCTCTCCGCGCGCGGTCCCTTCGCGGAGTTCCGCCCGGGCGACCAGGTGCAGGTGTGGATGAGCCACGGCGACCGGGTGGACGAGCTGCCGCCGGGCTTCGAGGCCATCGGCCGCAGCGGCAACTCGCCCTTCGCGGCGGCGGCGCACGCGACCAAGCCCTGGTACGGCTTCCAGTTCCACCCGGAGGTCGTCCACACGCCGCAGGGCAAGGCCATGCTGCGCGCCTTCCTCTTCACGGACTGCAAGGTCACCGGCTCCTGGACGATGAAGGGCTTCATCGGCGAGGCCGTGGAGGCCATCCGCAAGCAGGTGGGCGAAGAGGGCCGCGTCATCTGCGGACTCTCCGGCGGCGTGGACAGCTCCGTGGCGGCGCTGCTGCTGCACCGGGCCATCGGTCCCCGGCTCCAGTGCATCTTCGTGGACAACGGCGTGTTGCGTCAGGGCGAGCGCGAGCAGGTGGAGGCGCTCTTCGTGGACCGCTTCCACGTGCCGCTCAAGACGGTGGACGCGCGCGAGCGCTTCCTGTCGAAGCTGGCCGGGGTCACGGATCCGGAGCAGAAGCGGAAGATCATCGGCCGGGAGTTCATCGCCGTCTTCGAGGAGGCCTCGCGCGACGTGCAGGACGCGGGCTTCCTGGCGCAGGGCACGCTGTACCCGGACGTCATCGAGTCCGTGTCCTGGAAGGGCCCGTCCGTCACCATCAAGAGCCACCACAACGTGGGCGGCCTGCCGGAGCAGATGAAGCTCAAGCTGGTGGAGCCCCTGCGCGAGCTCTTCAAGGACGAGGTCCGCGCCCTGGGCCGCGAGCTGGGCCTGCCGGACGAGATGGTCTCCCGCCAGCCGTTCCCGGGCCCGGGCCTGGCCATCCGCGTGCTGGGCGAGGTGAACGAGAAGCGCCTGGACCTGGTGCGCCGCGCGGACACCATCGTGCAGGAGGAGATCCACAAGGCCGGCCTCTACAAGGAGGTCTGGCAGGCCTTCGCCGTGCTGCTGCCGGTGCAGAGCGTGGGCGTGATGGGCGACGAGCGCACCTACGAGTCCACCTGCGTGCTGCGCGCCGTCACCAGCGTGGACGGCATGACGGCGGACTGGGCGCGCATCCCGTTCCCCATCCTGGAGAAGATCTCCTCGCGCATCACCAACGAGGTGCGCGGCATCAACCGCGTCGTCTACGACATCTCCTCCAAGCCGCCCGCCACCATCGAGTGGGAGTGAGGCGGTAGGGCAGGGCGCTCACGTCACCGCGCGCCGGATGGCCTCCTCCACCGGCGACGTGTCCTCCGGGAGCCGGGCCAGGCTCAGCGGCTCCCGGGGCAAGAGTGGCGGCTGCGCCATGAAGCGCGGCCGCGTCCCCCGGTGGGGCTGCGCCGAGTGCACGAGGAAGGGGTGGCACAGGTAGACCGTGCCCGCCTCGCCCGTGGCCAGCACCTCCCGCCGGTGGGCGGACTCCGAGAAGCCGTTGGCCGCGAGCTGCCGGAGCGTCAGGCCCGCCTCGCCCGCCGGGCCCAGCAGCCGCGCGATGTCCTGGTGCGAGCCCACCCGGATGCGGGTGGGCGCGTCGTCCTCGCCCACGTCGGAGAAGAGGAAGAGCATCAGCAGCGCCCGGCCCTTCGAGGCGACGTTGGCGCGCCAGTCCATGAAGTCCGGCTTGTCGAAGTCGAAGCCCACGTCGATGTGCCAGCCCGCGTCGCCCGGGTCCTGGGGTGACGGGAAGCGCACGGGGAACGTGCCCATGGCCCGCAGCGGCAGCCACCGGCCAGGGCCGACGAGTTCATCGAACGCCGCATGCAGCACGGGCGTGTTCGCGGCGTCCACGAAGGGCTGCTGCGTGTACATGCCCAGGCGGATGACGGGCCGGGTCCAGGTGGGGGGCTTCTCCGGGTCACAGCCCGTGTCCTTCCAGAGAATGGCCCGGGCCTCGTCCGCGAGCTCTCGGGGGAAGGCCCCGTCCAGCCGGAGGAAGCCTTCGCGCATGAACTGCTCACTTCGGGCGGCGTCGTGCGACATGGCGCGCACGGTACCAAGAAGAAGAGGCTGCCCGGTTCGCACCGGACAGCCTCTGGGGACTTCAGGACGCGGTGGGGAGGACTACCCCGCCGGGTTCGCCTTCACCGGCGCGATCTTGGTGCTGCCGGGGCGCAGCTCTTCCAGGACGCGGTTGGCGCCGTAGATCTTCTGCAGCGCCTCGATGATGGCGTCCGAGTGCACGGACACGGTGCGGTTCACGGACTCGTCGAAGCCGTACTCACCGCCCAGCGACTGGATGTTGCCGTCGAACACCAGGCCGACGATTTCGTGGTTCTTGTTCACCACGGGCGAGCCGGAGTTGCCGCCGATGATGTCGTTGGTGCTGACGAAGTTCATCGGCGTGGTGCCGGTGATGACCTTCTCCGACTTCACCCACGACTTGGGCAGGGCGAACGGCTCCTGGCCCGTGGCGTGCTCGAAGGTGCCTGCCATCTGGGTGATGGGCGCGACCTTCTCACCGTCCTCCGTGTAGCCCTTCACCGAGCCGAACGACACGCGCGGGGAGAACGTCGCGTCCGGGTACTGGCTGGTGCCGTAGATGTCGAACTTCGCCTTGGCGACGAGCTCGCTGTTCTTCTTGATGACGGACTCCACGTCGTCCTCGAACTTCTTGCGGATGGCGCGGGCGTCCGGGTCCACCAGCAGGGCCAGCTGGATCATCGGGTCCTTGGACGCGTCCACGGCCTTCTTGCCGCCGTCGAAGAGCGCCTGACGCGCCTTCACGTCCATCAGCTTGGAGCCCTTCACCACACGGGTGGCGACCTGCTCCGGGGACTCCTTGCCCAGCACCTTCTTCACGAACGGGTGCTTGGCGCCCAGCTCCTCACGCAGCTTGGTGAGGCTGAACGTCAGGCGGGCGATCTCCAGCTCCGGGTAGATGGGCGCGGGGCTGAAGAGCTGCGCCTTGAGCGCGGGCTGGTTGGCGTCGTTGAACTCGCGCAGCCGCTGGCCGTTCTCCTTGGGCAGCTCGTCGCCCGCGCGCACCAGCGTCTTCGCGATGCTGAACAGGGTGGAGGACAGGCCCTGGCCCTGCTCGATGAAGTTCAGGTCCTTGCGCAGGTTGACGAGCTGCGACTCCGCCTTGGCGATCTCATCCCACGCGGTGGCGTACTTCTTCTTCAGCTCGGGGTTCGCGTCGACCTTCTTGCGCAGCTCCTGCTCCGCGGCGACCTTGGACGCGAAGAACTTCTTGTCCAGCAACGCCTCGTGGCGGCCCTTGGACGCCTTGAGGCTGTTCTCCACGCCGAACAGGATGTTGCTGGAGATGCGCTTCTGCTCGGGGCCGCGCTTCTGGAACTCGGTGAGCATGCCGCGCATCTCGGACAGGTACATCAGCGTCTTGGGCATGGACACGTCGCGGATGTACTCCAGCTCCGCGATGGTCAGCGCGCGCGAGGTGCGGCCCGGGTTGCCGGCCACGAACGTGAGCTCGCCGTCCTTCGCGCCGTGCTCGGACCACTTGAAGTAGTCCGGCGTCTTCACCGGCTGCTTGTCCTGGTAGACGCGCACGAAGGACACGTCCAGGTCGTAGCGGGGGAACTCGAAGTTGTCCGGGTCACCGCCGAAGAAGGCGATGGCGTGCTCCGGGGCGAACACCAGGCGCACGTCCTGGAAGCGGCGGTACTTGTACAGGTTGTACTTGCCGCCCTGGTACAGCGTGACGACGTCACAGCGCACCTTGTCGTCGCCGTTGGCGCAGGCCTTCTCCACCTTGGCCATCTCCGCCTTCAGCGTGTCCGAGTACTGCTTGCCGGACATGGACTGGGTGGCCTTGTTGAGCTGATCCGTCACGTCGGTGATCTCGACGAGCTGGTTCACCTCCATGGCCGGGCACTGCTTCTCCTCGGCCTGCGTCTTCGCGTAGAAGCCGTTGGCCAGGTAGTCCTGCTTCGCGGTGGACAGCTGCTCGATGCAGCCGCGCGCGCAGTGGTGATTCGTCATCACCAGGCCATCCGGCGACACGAAGCTCGCCGAGCAGCCGCCAGCCAGACGCACCGCGCCCAGGCGCAGCTTGTCCAGCCACTGCTGATCCGGCTGGAAGCCGTACTTCTCCTTCACCTTGGCGGCGGGGAAGTTGTTGAACGTCCACATGCCTTCATCGGCGAGCGCCGGGGCGGCACCCACGAGGGCGGCGATGACGACCAATCGCTTCATGAATGGGATCCTTTCGGGCCGCGGGAACGGAGCCCGCGGGGACGGGGCGTTTGTGAGGGATGCCTCAGCGGCGGTCAAGCTGGGAAAACGCCCACGCCAGCAGCACAACGTCCGAGCGCCAGAACGATTCCCAAGGACCCCTGGCAGGCAGGCGGATTTCCCACCCGCCGCGTCCCGACGCACCGCGTCCGAAGCGGCTCAGGCTGCCCGGGCCCGCGTCCACGCGCCCGGAGTGGTGCCCAGCACGGCCCGGAAGTCCGCGATGAGGTGGGCCTGATCATAGTACCCGGCACCTGCGGCGATGGCGCCCCAGTCTGGCCGTGCGCCCTGCGCGCGGGACGCCTGGAGCGCGCGCTGGAAGCGCACGAGCCGGGCATAGGCCTTGGGTCCCATGCCCAGCACGTCATCGAAGGCGCGGCGCAGGTGCCGCTCGCTCACGCCCAGGGTGCGGGCCAGATCCGCGACGCGGGGGATGTCCACGGCGCCGGAGAGCAACCGGATGCCGCGCCGCACGAGGTACGCGGCGGCCGGCTCGAAGACGTCGTCGCGATGGAGCCGGTCCACGAGCGCCGCCTCCAGGGTGCGCAGGCGGGCATGGGAGGTGGCGGCCCGGGCCAGGGAGTCCCGGAGCCGGGCGCCGTCCGCCTTGCCCCAGAGCGTGTCGATGGAAAGCGAGCGGTGGGCCAGCTCCGACATGGGCAGGCCGAAGAAGGGGTAGGCGCCTCCGGGCTTGAACTGGATGCCCAGCGTGTCGGGCGGCACCTCCGAGGGCGCCTTGCGCACCACCTGCTCGCGGGGCCCCAGGGCGTGCACGTCGCAGGTGGTGGAGGTGACGCGGACCACCAGCTCCACGGTGCCGTCCGGCAGGCGGACATAGGGGGCCTGCGAGGGCCCCCGCCACAGGACCCGCACGCGCTGGACGAAGCGGGACAGGTCGGCGCTGGGG
This sequence comes from Corallococcus macrosporus, assembly GCF_017302985.1. Taxonomy (NCBI): domain Bacteria; kingdom Pseudomonadati; phylum Myxococcota; class Myxococcia; order Myxococcales; family Myxococcaceae; genus Corallococcus; species Corallococcus macrosporus. Next base: position 87,158 of record NZ_JAFIMU010000001.1, on the reverse strand, counting down.
GCCAGCGCGGTGGCGGGTGGGGCGGTCATGCGCGAGCAAGCATGGGACGGACGGCCTCCTGCTTCAACCCGGGCCGGGGCGCATGGCCGAATTCTCCAATCGGGCACGGGGCGCCGATTCGTACCTTGCCGGGCATGCGAATCCACCACCTCAACTGCGGAACCCTGTGTCCCGCCAGCGCCCGGTTCGTCACGGGCTCGGGCGGGCTGTTCGAGCGGGCCCGGATGGTCTGCCATTGCCTGCTGCTGGAGACGTCGCGGGGGCTGGTCCTCGTGGACACGGGGCTGGGGACCCGGGATGTGCAGGACGCGAAGGGCCGGCTGGGCCAGCGCTTCGTGAAGCGGAACGCGCCCCGGCTGGACCCATCGGAGACGGCGCTGGCCCAGGTGGAGCGCCTGGGCTTCAAGCGCGAGGACGTGAGGCACATCGTGCCCACGCACCTGGACCTGGATCATGTCGGAGGGCTGGCGGACTTCCCGGACGCCCAAGTGCACGTCTTCGGGGATGAGCACGCCGCCGCCATGGTGCCGCCGCAGGCCGGCGCGAAGTTCGGGTACAAGCCGGTCCAGTGGTCACACGGGCCGAAGTGGAACCGGTACGCCGTGGACGGGGAGCGCTGGTTCGGCTTCGAGTCGGTGCGGGTGATTCCAGGCCTGGACGCGGAGGTGCTGCTGGTGCCGCTGACGGGCCACACGGCGGGGCACTGCGGCGTCGCTGTGAAGGGGCCCGGAGGGTGGATGTTGCACGCCGGGGACGCATACTTCAGCTACCGCGAGGTGGACCTGATGGCGCCGCGAAGCCCGTGGGGCGTGGCGCTGTTCCAGAAGCTGAAGTCGGTGGACAACGCCGCGCGGCTCCAGAACCAGGAGCGGCTGCGAGGCCTGATGCGCGACCACGGCCACGAGGTGAAGGTATTCTCCGCGCACTGCGCTGTGGAGTTCGACCGTCTGCGCATGGGGTGAGTGCGGGCGTTGAATCGCTTACCCTGGGGAGAACGTCATGAGGCGATACAGCCGAAGTGGGTGGCTCTGCCTGGCTTTGGGGCTGGTGGTGGCTGCATGGCGCGCGGAGGGCGAGCCGGGCCGCGCGCAGGACGTCATCCAGCAAAAGCTTTCGGGCAACCCCGTCACGCTCATGCTCGCTGCAGGCGAGGCCCATTCCATCTCCTTGAAGGTGGATGGCACCGTCTGGACCTGGGGCTACAACGCCAACGGCCAGCTGGGCGACGGGACGACGATCGATCGCTCAACGCCGGTGCACGTGCAGGGCCTCACCGGGGTGACCGATGTCGCCGCGGGCGCGACCCATAGCCTGGCCATCAAGTCGAATGACATCGTCTGGGCCTGGGGAAACAATGCCAACGGCCAGCTGGGTGACGGGACCACGACCGATCGGTCCACTCCTGTCCGGGTGCAAGGCCTCACCGGGGTGGTCGCCGTCGCCGCGGGTAACGGCTACTCCGTTGCACTGAAGGCGAACAACACGGTCTGGGCCTGGGGGAGCGGCTACGGCCAAACACCGGTTCAGGTCCAGGGCCTCAACGGGACCATCGCTCTCGCCGCAGGCGCCCACCACACCGTGGCGCTGAAGGCGGGCGGTACCGTCTGGTCCTGGGGCGGCAATTTTCACGGCCAACTGGGCGATGGCACGACGACGTCCAGGTCGACGCCAGCACAGGTTCAGGGGCTCACCAACATCATCAGCGTCGCTGCCGGCAACCGCAGCACCGTGGTGGCGCAGTTGGACGGCACCCTGTGGGCCTGGGGGGACAACAGCCAGGGCCAGCTGGGGAACGGAACGACGACCTCCAGTTCCACGCCGGTACAGGTGCAGGGGGCTTTTGGAACCGCGGCGGTCGTCGTTTCAGGTGCCGACCACTTCGTGGCACTGAAGCTGGACTCCACCCTGTGGACCTGGGGCTCGAACAGCCTTGGCCAGTTGGGAGACGGAACGGAGGTGGACCGGCGCCTGCCGGTTCAAGTGCAGGGCGTTCCTGGACTCTACGTCTTCGTGTCGGGGAGCAACCACGTCCTGGCCATGGATACGCTTGGCACTGTCTGGGCCTGGGGCTTCAACGGATCTGGCGGGCTCGGGGACGGGACCACGACGAACCGATCCATGCCGGTGCAGGTTCAAGGGCTCTAGCCTGTCATTCCAATCAACGAAGCTCGCAGCAACCCGACTGCGGCACCGCCCAGCACCAGCCAGGCCGAGTTGACCCGCCAGCGGAGCAGCAACGCGGCTCCGAGCACGGCCAGGGCCACCGTCCAGCCATCCACCAGGGCCGCGCGGCCCAGCTGCCACGTCACCACGGCCATGAGGGCCAGCGAGGCCGCGTTGACGCCGTCGAGCACCGCGCCCGCGGTCCGGGATTGGCGAAGCCGGGGGATCAGGGGGCCGCTGAGCGCCACGAAGACGAACGCAGGCAGGAAGATGCCCAGCGTGGCGAGCCCCGCACCGGATACGCCACCCACCAGGTAGCCGATGAACGTCGCCGTGGTGAAGACGGGGCCGGGGGTGAACTGGCCCACGGCGACCGCGTCCAGGAGCTGGGCTTCCGTGAGCCAGCCCCAGTGTTCGACGAGGTCCGCGCGCAGGAAGGCCAGCAGCACGTAGCCGCTGCCGAACAGGACGCTGCCGACCTTGAGGAAGAACAGGAAGAGGCCCCCCAGGCTGAACGGCACTGCAGCGGTGGCCGTCACGGTCGCCGCGCCTTGCAGGGCGAACGGCGCCAGCGCGAGCGTCGAACCGGGTGCCGACCGCAAGCGGAGCCACGCCGCCAGGGCAGCGCCCGACACGGCCAGGATGAACAGCTCGTTGACCCCGAGCGCGCTCGCCACGGACGCGCCGACGGCCACGGCGATCCTTGGGCGTGTCGTCAGGGCCGTCTTTCCGAGCCCCCACAGGGCCTGGAGCACCACGGCCAGGATGACGGGTTTGACGCCGTACAGGAGGGCGCCGGCCTGGGGCAGGGTGCCAAAACGCACGTAGGCCCAGGCGGCCGCGAGCGTCAGGAGCATCGCCGGGACGATGAAGCACACGCCGGCCACGACCAGCCCGGGCCAGCCCGCGCGCCGGTGGCCCAGGTGGATGGCCAGCTCCGTGGAGTTCGGGCCCGGGATGAGGTGGGTGGCGCCCAGCAGGTCGAGGAACTCCTCGCGGGGCAGCCACCGGCGCCGCCGCACGAGCTCGTCTTCCATCATCGCGATGTGAGCAGCGGGCCCCCCGAAGGACGTCAGTCCCAGCCTGAGGAAGACCCGAGCGACTTCACCGAGCGAGCCCGGCGGGACGTTGGAGGCGTGCGTGGAGTCCATGCGTGGCCTCACCCTCGGCGTAGAACTTCCGCTGAATCGCGGCATGGACCTCGTACGCGCGCGTCTCCGGTCCGGGTGGGCCGCCGAAGCCTCCGTGCGGTGGGGCGCACGGAGACTTCCAGGCTGAATTCAACTGGTGTGAGTGGGCTGTGCCTACTCGCACTTCCATGCAGTACGGGTCGTACCACTGGCAAAGAAGCAAGTAGCGCCCACCGGACTGCAATCTTGACCGTCCGGATTCACGGGGGGCCAGCATTCATCGGGAGGGCACGACGTGGTGCAATAGCCGACCCGCTGCCAGATCCCCTCAGCGTCAAAGGAGCTGTAAGCGCGCGCATTCGTGGCAGGGGGCCGATCGACTGACGCAGAAGCGTTCTCATCGGCTCCGCACCCCGAGGTGAGGAGAGAAACCGACAACGCAAGGAGGAGCGGAAGCATGGCGTGGGTCGTTCTTTTCTGCATCGTGCTCTCACTTTCAAATTCAAAGGTGTCTCGCGTACACGAGACGGTCGAATTTGTTTGAGTGTACTGCCCTCGCGAGGTCGGGCTTGAGTGTAATTGCCCGCCGGATCCCGCCGCACGTTCAGAGAGGATGAGGCACGCGTCGGCCACCAGCAGCCCGGGACAGCCGACACGCCGGTGGCACAGGTTCGGCCCCGGAATGCGTGGAGTCCATGCGCCGGAGGAGCCTCGTGATGAGCCGGAACCGGCGGAAACACGGTGGATGGCGCCAGGGCGACGAGCAGGGGGCGGACCCCAATGAACCCCCAAGGGACCCCAGAGGCTCAGTTTACATAACGCTTCTTATCAGACGTTTAGGCCAGGCGTTCCCCAAGGCTTCACGGACGCCGCGCCATGCGCCGCCCATTGCTCAGGATACCGTCGGCCACCCACCGCCGGCCCACGGGCTCTGGCATCTCGTGCTTCCCGAGCCCGGCTCCGGAACGTACCTTGCCGCCTCATGCGCCTCTTCCGACGAACCGGACTCGCCGCGCTGTGCGGCCTTACCGCGGCCCTGCTGACGGGCTGTCCCGACAAGACGCCCCAGGGGCCCGTGGATGGCGGCGCCACCAGCGCCACGTCGACCCCGGATGCGGCCCCCGAGGCCGTGGTCTTCACGCTCCAGTACCAGTCGCCCGACGCCGGCATGGCGCTCATCCCGCTGGCCCTGGAGGAAAAGCCGCTCGTGGAGCCCACCTCCGACCTGGAGCTTCGCACCACCCTGGGCCTCAAGAACTACCGCGTCCGGCTGATGGACGAAGCCGACCGGGCCATGGTTTCCGATGACTCCGTGTCCGAGGCCGACGACGGCCTCGTGTACCGCATCCACCTGCCGCAGCCGCTCAAGACGGGCTACTCGTACACCCTCGTCGTGGACGCCCAGACGGGCTCGGCGTTCCAGGACGCGCGCGGCCGTGACGTGGATGACCTCCGGGCCTCGTTCCAGATCATCGGCGACAAGGAGAAGCCCAAGCCTCCGCCGCCCCCCGCCAAGGGCGGCAAGAAGAAGCACAAGTAGCCGTCATTCCTGGGTTTCTGACTGCCCCGGCGCCTGATCCGGCAACGGCTCGGGCGTGGCCGGCGCCGGGGTCGGCAGGTTCAGCGCCGTGCGGAGCTCCCGCAGCTTCGCCTGGATGATCCGCATGTTCCCCGGGCCCATCCGCAGCAGGTGCTTCTGGGCCCTGCTCAGCCCCTCCAGCTCCGGCGACGCATAGACATACAACGCTCCCTTGGGCAGCACCTCCACCGGCCCCTGTGGCACCGGCACCGCCAGCAGATGCTGGATGGCCCGGCCAAAGGCTGTCTCGAAGCCCTGGCTCGGCGGCGCGATCTCCCGGTACGCCTGGTCGATGAGCGGCTTCAGCTCCCGGTACACCATCGCCGCGCCGGATGCGTCCAGCGAGCCCAGCACCCGGGCCACCAGGTCGTAGCGCGCGTAGCTCAGCGGCGCGATCTCCGAGCGCCCGTCCGCTCCGGCCGCGCCCACCTGGAACGCCCCCGCGGGCGCCATGAACAACAGCGAGGCCCGAGGGCTCTCACCGTCGGCGATGTTGCTCACGGACGCCGTGAACCGGCGCGCCAGGTCGCGCTCCTGGAGCCACCGTGCCAGCTCCGGATCCACCGACAGCTTGCCCACCAGGTCGCGGATCCGCCCGTCGCTCTCCGGCAATGAAATCTCCGGAGGCGCTTCCGCCACGCCCGCGTCCACGACCGGGGGCGCCGTCACCACGGGCGGCTGCTCGGACTGACGCCGCAGGCCGAAGTACGACGCCACCACCCCCAGGACAATCAGCGCGACCAGGATGCCCATGACCTTGCCCCGCGAGGGAGCCTTGGGTGGCTCGGCCTCCGGCGGCGGTGGGATTCCCCCTGGGCCCTGGTTCACGAAGTTCGGATCGCTCATGGTCCCGGACCTTACAGACAGGCCTCCGAGCCATTCCACGCGCGCGTGAACAAACCGCGCGGCCGGTGTTCACCGCGCGGAAAGGACCTCGTCCGGCAGGCGCCAGAGCTGGCCGTCCTCGGGCGACAGCACGAAGCCGCCGGGCAACAGGTGCACCGACGTGACGGCCTCCGTGGACAGCGGCAGCTCCCACGCGCACACGGGCCGCAGCGAGCCGGGGTCCAGCTGAAGCAGGTACCACTCCCCCGCCTCCAACAGGTCCTCCACCGCCACCAGCACCGCCCCCGCCGTCACCAGCCCGGAGTACCCCGTGGCGAGCGTGCCCTGTTCCGGCAGCAGGAACTCCGCCGCCTGCCGGGCGTCCGGATACGTCCAGCGCCGCACCCACGTGCCGCCCACGCCGATGAAGCCCGAGCCATCCGGGAAGAAGCCCGCCGGATAGAACGGCGCATCCACCGACGCCACCACCGCGCCGCGCACCAGCCCCGCGGCGCCACGCTCCACGAACGTGAGCCACGTGCCCTCCTGGCCCTGGCTCACCGCCACGCCCATCACCGGCAGGCGCGGGTGCGGCATCCATTCGTGCAGCCCGTCCAGGTCGTCCTCGCCCAGCGGCGGCGTGTCCAGCTGCAGCCCGGGCTCCGCCCCCGCGACGTCTGATAACGTTCGGGAATCCAGGACGTGCACGGCCGCCCGCCCGTCGCGCGCGCCGCTCGTCCACAGCCCCTGGCCGGTGACGTCGAACCCCAGCGCCTGCGTGTTCCGCGTCCAGGCCCGAGCGGGCGTCTCCACAGGACCGCCGTCAGGCGACTGGCCCACCATCTCAATCCGCCCCGGTCCCAGCACCGCCGCGCCCCGCAGCGAAGGATGCAGCGCCACGAGCTGCGCCGTCCGGGGCAGCTCCAGCGCACGCGCGGGCGGCCAGTCCTCCCGCGCCCCGAGCACCGCGACGCGCCGCGCGCCCACGGCCAGCCCCACCGCATCCCCCGAAGGCGTCAGGAGAAAGCCGTCCCCTGCCCACTCCGCGTCCGTGAGCGGCAGCGCCGTCAGCCGGGTGAGCGCCACGCGGCGGCTGGGGATGCCCCAGAGGGTGCCGGGCCGCGGCCGGCCGACCCAGGGCACGACCTGGCCGGTCAGGAATCCTGCTCCATGGCCCGGACGCGCGCGAGCGTGTCCAGGTCGCGTTCGGTGGGGCCCAGCTCCAGGAGCAGCCGGCTCACGTCGTAGAGCAGATCCCCGCGCTCGAACACCTTCAGCCGGGGCACGTCCAGGTTCAGGTCGTCCGCGCCCTTGTTGTACGCGAGGTCCATCAGCGACCGGAGCTGGAACGAGTCGTAGAGGTTGTACTCCACCAGGTAGCGCAGGGCCTCCACGTCGCCGCGCCGCAGGTACGCGCGCCACAGCAGCACCGCGTCGTAGCCGTTGACGCCCTTCAGGTGCGGCGGCCGGCCCACGCCCAGCTTGTCTTCGATCTCCTTCAGCCCGCCGCCCATCCCCAGCCGCCGCGTGACGAAGCGCAAATCGATATGCGCCTCCGGCACCGGGAAGTGCTTCGCGCCGAAGTACTCCTTCAGCACCGGCACGTCGAAGCACGAGCCGTTGAACGTCACCCACAGCCGCCGCTTCGCCATCGCGTCGGGCAGCGCGTCCATGTTCCGGCCCTGGATGAAGACGTGCAGCCCCGCGGCGTCGAAGAGGCTCACCACCGTGGGCACCTGCGTCTGGCTGCCGTCCGTCTCGATGTCGAAGTAGACGGCGTCGTCCTGGAACTCGGGGAACAGGCGCCAGTGCTCGCGCGGAGGCACCATGCGGGCCAGCTCCTTCAGGTCCTTCCGGGCCAGGGCCTCGCGCGCCTCCGCGATGCGCTGGCGGGCCACCGTGTCCGCCTTGCGGCTGATGACGATGCCGCCGTCCGGGAAGTCATCCCAGGTCCGGATGCCCTTGGACCACAGGTCCTTCTCGCGCCACGGCCCCACGCCGGGGATGAGCTGGAACGTGTGCAGCAGCATCAATCGAGCGCACCCAGCCTTCCCGCCAACAGGTCGTCCACGAGCGGCACGTCCGCCTCGCAGAACGGCAGCGCCTGCATCTCCGTGGGCGTGTGGAACGCCAGCTGGTGCGCGCCCAGCGGCTTCGGCTCGCCGGACACCAGCGTGGCCGCGTACAGCACCAGCTCCACGGTGAGGTCCGGGTACGTGTGCCGGGCTTCCCACAGGCGGCGGCCCACGGACAGCTCCACGTCCAGCTCCTCGCGGCACTCGCGCGCGAGCGCGGCTTCGTCCGTTTCGCCCGCCTCCACCTTGCCGCCGGGGAACTCCCAGAGGAGCGCGCGGCTGCCGCCAGGGAGGCGCTGCTGGACCAGGTACCGCGGCCCGCCGTCTTCCGGGCCGGGCCGGGGAATCAGCGCGGCCACCACCCGCACCGTCCGGGGCACGGCGCGCGTCACCCGCGCGGCCCCTTCTTCACGTTGTTCATGTCCAGCGAGTACAGGTACGCGTTGTTGGACAGCACGTACACCCGCGAGCCCACGACGAACGGCGGCGCGGAGATGCCCGTGCCCGGGTTCCACGACAGGCGCGTCTTGCCCGTCGTCGGGTCCACGAACAGCAGCGCACGCTCGTTGGGCACCAGGAGCATTCCCCGGGCCAACACGGGAGCGAGCGCCGTCCTATCCTTGAGAGGGAGCGACCAGATGAGCTTCCCCGTCTCCCCCAGGTAGGCGTCCACGCGGCCGTCGCCCGTGGCGAACACGACTTCACCGCGCGACAGCAGCGACGTCAGGCCGCCCACGCTGGTGTTCCAGATGACGGCGCCGGTGTCCGCCTCCAGGGCGTACAGGCCGTTCTTGTACGACGCGACGTAGAGCCGCCCCGCCGAGTCGATGGCCGGCGTGGTGTCCACGTCCAGGAACTCCGTGCCCGCGCCGGACAGGGACTTCTCCCAGACGACGCCGCCGTCCTCCAGCTTGAGGGCGACGAGGAAGCCGTCGGAGAAGCCGACGTAGGCGGTGCCCTGGTCCACCTTCGGCGCGGAGGCGCCGCGGATGGTGAAGCCGGAGGGCGGGTCGCGCCGGTACTGCCACACCCACGTGCCGTCCGACGCCTTCACCGCGAACACCGTGTCGGTGTCCGTGGCCACCAGCACCAGGCCGTCCGCGAGCACCGGCACCGTGGCCAGCGACTCGTTGGTGGCGTACTTCCACTTCACCGCGCCGGTGCGGCCGTCGAGCGCGTACAGCACGCCGTCACCGCCCGGCATGTAGAGGACACCCTCGCTGGCGATGCCGCCGGCGAGCGCCCGGGCCCCGGTCTGGAGGGACCAGGCCACCTGCCCGTCCGGGCCCACCGCGCGGATGAAGCCGTCACGCGTCTGGGCGACGACGTTCCGGCTCTCCGGGTCGTACACCGGGGAGGCCGGCTCGCGCGGCGAGTACTCCAGCAACGGGACCTTGTCGACCAGCCCCTTCCACCAGTCCACGTGGAAGTAATCCACCGGCGGCTGACGGGGCGCCGCGGGCAGCTCCGGGTTGCCGTACAGCGGCGCCCCCGCGCAACCGGCCAGGAGCCCCACCCCGGCCACCATTCCCACCCACCGCTTCCACCGAGCGAGCCGCATGGTCATGAGCGCGCTACGGCTGCCCCGCGTCCGTGGCGGTCGCGGCGGGCGGCGCCGGCGTGGGCACCTTCACACCCTCCGCGGCCAGCACCGCCATGCGCTCGGTGGCCTGACGGGCCGCGGCGCTGCCCGGGTGCTCCGTGGGGATCTTGGACAGCACCTGCGCGGCCTCGTCCTTCTTGCCCTGCAGGATGAGCATGCGGGCCTTGTGGTACGCGCCCATGCCGACGAGGTACTCGCCGGTGTCCGCCTTCTCCATCGCCTCGAAGGAGGTGATGGCCTGGGCGTAGTCACCCTTGGCCTCGTAGGCGTAGCCCTGACCTTCCAGGGCGCCCGCGCGCAGGGCGTCGTTCTCCGGGGCGCCCTTGAGGAAGACGTCCAGGGACGCCAGGGCGTCGTCGTACTTGCCCAGCCGGAACTCGGCCTTGGCCTGCGCCAGGGCGGCGGTCGTCGCCGAGCGCGTGCCCTCGTGCTCCTTGCGGAAGGCCGACAACTGCTTCACGACCTCCTCGTCACGGGCCTGCGTGGAGGCGAACGGGGGCTCCGTGGACGAGGGGTCCGCCGGGTCCACGCCCGTCACGGGGCGGTCCAGGACGGTGAGGGCCTGGCCCAGGGCCATGGAGGCCGTCTCTTCGCCGCGCTTGGACACTTCGCTGGCGATGGCGACACCCACCGCGCCCAGCACCAGCACGCCCGCGCCGATGGCGAGGAACTTCTGGCGCTGCATCAGCCAGTCACGCGCGTCCGCCCCCACCTTCTGGAAGGCGTCCGGCTGACGAAGCTCCTGCTGGCGAATCTTCTCGGTCTTCTGCTGGGCCACGATGAAGGGACCTCTCTCCGGCTCGACGGTGCTCTTCGCTCTGGGAAAGCGGCGCACTGTAAAGAGCGCCCGCTGGGAGTGTCAACGCGCGAGCGCGCTCAGTCGCGCCCCGCGCGCTTCCCACCCTTGCCACCCTTGCCCGCCAGGTGCGGCTTCTTGCGCGCCTCGCGCTTGGCCTTGCCTGGACGCTCGCGGAAGAGCAGGCGGATGGGGACCCGCAGGTCGAACGTCTTGCGGATCTGGTTGGTGATGTACCGCTTGTACATGTCCGGCACGCCCTGCGGCTCGTTGCACGTGAGGGCGAACGTCGGCGGCGCCGCCGCCACCTGGGCGATGTAGTACAGGCGCAGCGGCTTGCCCTTCACGATGGGCGCCGGGTTGTTGTCCACCATGTAGTCCAGCAGCTTGTTGAGCTGCGGGGTGGGCGCCCGGAAGCGGAACTGCTTGGCCAGCTCCACCGCCACGTCCACCACCTTCTCCACCTTGGAGCCGTGGAGGGCGGACGTGAAGATGACCGGCGCGTAGCCCACGAACTTCAGGGCGATTTTCAGGTCCTCGCGGAAGGCCTCCTGGCGGCGCTTGTCCTCCGCGATGAGGTCCCACTTGTTCACCACGATGACCAGCGCGCGGCCCCGGTCCATGGACAGGCCCGCCAGCTTGGCGTCCTGATCCACCGCCGGCTCCGTGGCGTCCATCAGCAGCACCGCCACGTCGCTGCGCTCCAACACCTTCAGCGCCGCGATGACGGAGTACTGCTCCACCTGGTGCGCGATGGTCTTCTTGCGCCGGATGCCCGCGGTGTCCGTGAGGATGAGCTCGTTGCCCTTGTAGGTGACTTCCGAGTCGATGGGGTCACGCGTGGTGCCGGCGACCTCGCTGGTGACGACGCGCTTCTCCTTGAGGATGGCGTTGACCAGGGTGCTCTTGCCCACGTTGGGCCGGCCGATGATGGCCACGCGGATCTTCCCGTCGTCCGGCGGCGCCTCCGCGTCCTCGCCCTCCACCTTCTCCGGGAGCTTGGACACGACGGAGTCCATCAGGCTGCCCATGCCCAGGTTGTGCTCGGCGGACATGGCGTTCACGTCGCCCAGGCCCAGGCGGAAGAACTCGCCGGCCAGCGACTGCATCTGCCCGGACTCGTTGTCCAGCTTGTTGGCCGCGACGACGACGGGCTTGCCCGCCTTGCGCAGGTAGTTGGCGACGGCCTCGTCCGCGGTCGTCATGCCCGCGCGGGCATCCACCACGAAGACGATGACGTCGCACTCCTCCACCGCGAACTGGGCCTGCTCGCGCACCTGCTTGAGCAGCGTGTCCTTCTCACCGGGGACGAAGCCGCCCGTGTCGATGAGGGTGAAGGCGCGGCCCTCCCACTCCGCGTCGGCGTAGTGCCGGTCGCGGGTGACGCCGGGCTGGTCCTCGACGAGCGCGATGCGCCGGCCCACCAGGCGGTTGAACAGCGTGCTCTTGCCCACGTTGGGGCGACCGACAATGGCGACCAGCGGCTTCATGGCATCTCTTTCGACAGCGACGACGACTTCGAAGGCAACGACGTCAGCGGCACAAACTTCCGCGGCGACATCACTCGTAACCCAGCTTCCTCAAACCGGCGGCGCGCTCGCTCCAGCGGGCCTCCACGCGCACGCGCAGGTCCAGGTACACGTGCGCGCCCAGCAGGCGCTGCACCGACTTGCGCGCGTCCGTGCCGATGAGCTTCAGCATCTGCCCCTGCTTGCCAATCAGGATGGCCTTCTGGCTGTCGCGCTCCACGTAGATGGACGCCGCGATGCGGATGAGGCCGCCCAGCTGGCCGGGGGGCGTGCCGGGGCGCGGCTCGCGCTCGGACTCGTCGAACACGTCCACCAGCACCGCGGTGGAGTAAGGGATCTCCTGGCGGCAGTGCCGCAGGACCTGCTCGCGGATGTACTCGGCGACGAGGACGCGCTCCTGCTGATCCGTGAGCATGTCCTCCGCGAAGATGGGCTCGCCCTCCGGCAGGTGGCCCAGCACGACCTGGAACAGGTGCTCCACGCCGTCCTTCTCCCGCGCGGAGATGGGCACCACCTCCGCGAAGGGGAACTCCTGGCCGTAGAGGGCGATGAGCGGCAGCAGCTTCGCCTTGGGGATGGAGTCGATCTTGTTGATGACCAGGAAGGTGGGCTTGCCCACCTTCTGCAGCCGCTCGAGGATGGCGCGGTTGCCCGGCGTCACGTCCAGCGTCTCGCCCTGGGGCGGCTCGATGAGGAAGAGGACCAGGTCCACCTCCTCGGCCGCGGAGATGGCGGCCTCCACCATGTAGCGGTTGAGCTCTCCCTTGGCCTGGTGGATGCCGGGCGTGTCGATGAACGCCACCTGCCCTTCCGGGCGCGTCACCACGCCCAGGATGCGGTTGCGGGTGGTCTGCGGCTTGGGCGAGACGATGGCGATCTTCTCGCCGGTGAGCGCGTTGAGCAGCGTGCTCTTGCCCACGTTGGGCCGGCCGATGAGCGCGGCGAAGCCAGCGCGAGGGGTCTTCTTCTGGGACTGAGAGGCCATACTTCCGGAGATGATCAGTGGGCCTTCCGACGTGCTGCACGGGAAGGCCCCGGGGGAACAGCTATGAACGGCGGACGGCCCTTACGACGGCCGCGCCGTGGAGATGGTCAACGTCTGGATGCGCACGTCCCGGCGGGGGCGGTCGCTTGAATCCTTGGGAAGCTCGTTGGCGATGCGGTCCACCACGTCCTGGCCCTCCACCACCTCGCCAAAGATGGTGTAGCGGTTGTCCAGGTGGGGCTGCGGCGCGGCGGTGATGAAGAACTGACTGCCGTTGGTGTTCGGGCCGGTGTTGCCCATGGCCAGCAGGCCCTTCCTGTCGAAACGCCGGCCACTCTGGAACTCATCCTCGAAACGGAAGCCCGGGCCACCGTTTCCCCGGCTGGTCGGGTCCCCGCCCTGAATCATGAAGTCCTTGATGCAGCGGAAGAAGAGCGTCCCGTCGTAGAGCGGGCGGCCGTGCTGCACCTTGAACGTCACCGGGTCCGTCCAGTCCTTCTCCCCGGTGGCCAGCCCCACGAAGTTCTCCACCGTCCGGGGTGAGTCCTTGGAGAACAGACGCACGACGATGCGCCCCTCCGTCGTGGTGAAGGTTCCGAACAGCTCCGTGCCCGCGCGGGCCTGCTCCATGAAGCTCATTGCGGGGCGCTCTTGGTGGCGGGAGCCGGCTTGGCGGCAGGGGCCTTCTTCGGCGCCTTGTCACTCAGGGTAATCGTTTCCAGGACCACCGGTGTCTGCGGGCGGTCCTGCGCGCTGCGCGGCACGGTGCCAATCTTCTCCACCACGTCGTAGCCCGTGACGACCTCGCCGAAGATGGTGTGACGGCCGGTGAGCTGCATCGGCATGCTGGTCGTGATGAAGAACTGGCTGCCGTTGGTGTTGGGCCCGGCGTTGGCCATGGCCAGGAGGCCCGGCTTGTCGAAGCTGCGGCCGCTCTGGAACTCGTCCGCGAAGCGGTAGCCCGGGTCACCCATGCCGGTGCCGGTGGGGTCTCCGCCTTGAATCATGAAGCCCGGGATGACGCGGTGGAACACGGTGCCCGCGTAGAGCGGCTTGCCCTTCACCGGCTCGCCCGTCTTCGGGTCGGTCCAGGTCTTCTCACCCGTGGCCAGACCCACGAAGTTCGCCACCGTGTTGGGCGCATCCTTGGAGAAGAGCTTCACGGTGATGACGCCCTGGCTCGTCTTCAGGGTCGCGTAGAGGTCCTTGCCGGCCTGGACCTTCTTCGTCCAGGGGCCCGCGGCGGGCTCGGCGGCCAGGGCCGCGGAGGCGGCCAGCGCCACGGTGATACCGAGAAGACGGTGCATACGGGACAGCCTCCAGGGCAGGAAGGCGCGGACCCTACCCCCCACCCCCCTCCCCCTCCAAGGGCTTTCACGCCGGAGGGTCGTCCGGTGAAGGACCTCCCGGGACGGGTGCCACCACGACCGGGGGCTCCGCGGCGGCCTCCGCCTTCAGGCGCTCCAGCGTGGTGCGAGCGGCTGCCTGCTCGGCCTCCTTCTTGTTCCGGCCGGTGGCGCGGGCGTACACCGCCTCCCCGATGCACACCTCCACCTCGAACACCTTGGAGTGCTCGGGGCCCGTCTCCGACACCACCCGGTAGCGCGGCGACAGCTTGAGCTTCTCGTGGGACAGCTCCTGGAGGAGCGTCTTGTAGTCCAGGCGGCCGGCGCCGGAGGCCACCTCCTCCACCAGCTCCCCGAAGCAGCGGTCCACCAGCGCCAGCGCCGGCTCCAGGCCGCCGCTGAGGTAGACGGCGCCCAGCACGGCCTCCAGCGCGTCCGCGAGCAGCGAGTTCTTGTCGCGGCCGCCGGACTGGGACTCGCCCCGGCCCAGCAGCAGCAGCTCGCCCAGGCGCAGGCTCCGGGCCACGCGGGCCAGGCCCTCCTCGTGGACGATGCGGGCGCGCATCTTGGTGAGCTCGCCTTCGGGGACGCCGGGGCAGCGGTCCATCAGCCGGTGGCTCACGGCCAGGTCCACGACGGCGTCGCCCAGGAACTCCAGGCGCTGGTTGTCCTTGAGGTTCTGGTCGCGGTTCTCGTTGACGTACGTCTTGTGCGTGAGCGCTTCCAGGGCCAGGTCGCGCTTGGAGAACTGCACGCCCAGGCGCGCCTCCAGGGCCTGCACCCGCTCCGCCAGGGTCATCTTCTCCACGCGGCTCACTCCTGGGGGGCGTCCGGGCCCACGAGGCGCACGGCCTCGGGAGCGACCTTCAACAGGTCCGCCACCATCCGCACCACGCCGGGGAACTCATCCAGTTCGAAGCGGCCCGCCCACACCTTGCCCTGGGTGCCCGCCAGCAGGCCCCGGAAGGTGCGCCCGGCGATGCGCGCGGCGGCGAAGCGGTAGGCCTTGCCCTCCACCTGGAGCTGCGCCAGCAGCTCCAGGCTGCTGCGCGGCGGCACCAGCGCCTGCGGGCCGAACTTCTCGACAATCTCCACGAAGCGCACCGGCTCCGGGCCGGACGGCGCCTGGGAGGCCTTCGGCATCGGCTCGCCGAGCAGCGCGGACAGGTAGCCCGTCAGCGCGGCCCGCTCGCGGAACTCCGACAGCTCGATGACGTGCCCCGCGGCGGTGGCCAGCTCCTCCCCGCCCCGGATGGCCTGCGCGATGCGGAAGTTGCCCTGCCGGTCCGCCACCAGCTTCACCGCGAGCGCGCCCTCGCTCACGGACGTGGACAGCTCCAGCGACTGCGGATCCACGTCCGCGGACAGGCCCAGCAACTGGAGCTCTTCCGAGCGGCGCTGCAGGTGGAAGACGTGGTCGCTGAAGGTGTCCAGCAAGAGCGCCTGCATCTCCTCCGCCGCGTCGATGGCGGACAGCAGGATGGGCGTCATGCCCACCACCGTCGGCGGCGCGATGGGGATGAGCCGGTCACCCATCACCTGGAAGGTGATGTCGGTGATGAAGTCCTTGGTGATGGGGTTCACCAGGGACGCGGCCTCCAGGTCCAGCATCACCTCGACGCCGGACGGCTCCTCACGGACCTGGAGCCCCAGCTCACGCAGCCGAGCGGTATCCATCAGGCCCCTTTGAAGGTCTCGCGGGCGATGATGGTGCGCTGGATTTCGCTCGTGCCCTCGCCAATCTCACAGAGCTTGGCGTCACGCAGGTAGCGCTCCACCGGGAACTCGCGCGTGTAGCCGTAGCCGCCGTGGATCTGCACCGCCTTGTTGCAGCCGCGCATGGCCGCTTCCGACGCGAAGAGCTTGGCCATGGACGCGGCCTGCGAGTACGGCTGGCCCGCGTCCGCGAGCCGCGCCGCGCGGTGCACCAGCAGGCGCGCCGCCTCCAGCTCCGTCTTCATGTCCGCCATCATCCAGCGCAGGCCCTGGAACTCGCCGATGGGCTGGCCGAACGCGGTGCGGTCCTTGGAGTACGCCACCGACTCCTCCAGCGCGCCGCGCAGCAGGCCCACCGACAGTGCGCCGATGGTGATGCGGCCCTTGTCGAGGATCTTCAGCGTGTCGATGAAGCCGCGGTCGACCTCGCCCACGATGGCGTCGTCACCGACCTCCACGTTCTCGAGGATGAGCTCCGCCGTGTCCGACGAGCGCATGCCCAGCTTCCCGTGGATGGAGCGCTGGCTGAAGCCGGGGAGGCCCTTCTCCAGCACGAAGGCGGTGATGCCCTTCTGGCGCTTCTCCGGCGACGTGAGCGCCAGCACCACGAACACGTCACCCACCGTGCCCTGGGTGATGAACATCTTCGCGCCGTTGAGCACCCACTTGTTGCCCTTCTTCACGGCGGTGGTGCGCATGCCGGACGCGTCCGAGCCGGATCCCGGCTCGGTGAGGCCCCACGCGCCCAGGTACTCGCCGGTGGCGAGCTTGGGCAGGTAGCGCTGGTGCTGCGCCTTGTTGCCGAAGACGCGCACGTGGCTGGTGCCCAGGCCGTTGTGGCTGGCCACCGTGAGGGCGAGCGAGCCGTCGTAGCGGGCGATCTCCTCCACGGCCACCGCCACGGCGAGCGAGTCCATGGCCGCCCCGCCGTACTCCTCGGAGACGAGCATGCCCAGCACGCCCAACTGGCCCAGCTCCTTCACCACCTCCATGGGGAACTTCTCGTCCTTGTCCCACTCGCGCGCGTACGGCTTCACGCGGCGTTCGCAGAATTCACGGAGGGAGGCCTGGAGGGCGCGGTGGCTTTCAGGAAGTTCGAAGTCCATGGTCGGGTGCGGAATCTAGAGCGTGAGTGCTGGTGGGGAAACTTCAGACGGGGTGGACGCCGTGCTTCTTCTCCGCACGGGGCTGGAACCGGTCCGCATAAAGCGAATAACGCTGGAGCAATTCCCCGCGCAGGGAGTCGCCGGGAATCACGGCGTCGATGATGAGCTCGCTGGCCAGCTTGTAGATGTCCACGTCCTGCTTGTACTCGTCGCGCAGCTTCTGGACGTAGGCCGGCCGCTCGGCCTCCGGCAGCTCTTGAATCTTGTTGAAGTAGACGGCGTTCACCGCCGCCTCCGGGCCCATCACGGCGATCATCGCCTGGGGCAGCGCCAGCGTGGCCTCAGGGGCGAATCCAGGCCCGCTCATGGCGTAGAGGCCGGCGCCGTACGCCTTGCGCACCACCACACAGATGCGCGGCACGCTGGCCTCCGACACCGCGGAGATCATCTTCGCGCCCGCGCGGATGATGCCCGCGCGCTCCACCTTGGTGCCGATCATGAAGCCCGGCACGTCCGACAGATACAGCAGCGGGATGTTGAACGCGTCACACAGCCAGATGAACCGGGCCGCCTTGTCCGCGCTGTCCACGAAGAGCACGCCGCCCTTGTACTTGGGCTGGTTCGCGACGATGCCGACCGGACGGCCGCCAATGCGCGCGAGGCCGGTGATCAGCTCCTGCGCGAAGAGCTTCTTCACCTCGAACCAGCTGCCCTCGTCGATGAGCTCCGTGATGAGGGCGTGCATGTCGAACGGCTTGTTCTGATCCGGCGGGACGATCTCATCCACGCGCTTGCCGCTGTGCTTGGGGGCCTTCACCGGCACCTGGGGCGGGGCCTTGGCGAAGTTCTCCGGGAAGAAGGCCAGGTACTGCTTCGCCGCGGCGATGGCGTCCTGCTCCGTCTTCACCAGCACGTCGCCCACGCCGGACACGGAGCAGTGCATCTTCGCGCCGCCCATCTCCTCCAGCGTGACCTTCTCACCGATGACCATCTCCGCCATGCGCGGGCTGCCCAGGTACATGGAGGCGTTGCCCTCCACCATGATGACCAGGTCGCAGAACGCGGGGATGTACGCGCCGCCCGCGGCGGACGGGCCGAAGAGCAGGCAGATCTGCGGGACGAAGCCCGACAGGTGGACCTCGTTGTAGAAGATGCGGCCCGCGCCGCGGCGGCCGGGGAACATCTCCACCTGATCCGTGATGCGCGCACCCGCGCTGTCCACCAGGTACAAGAGGGGGCAGCGCTGCGCCCTCGCCGTCTCCTGGATGCGGAGGATCTTCTCCACCGTGCGCGCGCCCCAGCTGCCGGCCTTCACCGTGGAGTCGTTGGCCATGATGGCCACCGGGCGGCCATCGATGCGGCCCATGCCGGTGATGACGCCGTCGGAGGGCAGCTCCGGGTCCAGGTTGTTGGCGAGCTTGCCGTCCTCCACGAAGGAGTCCGCGTCCACGAGCAGGCGGATGCGTTCGCGCGCGAAGAGCTTGCCGGTCTCCGCGTTCTTCGCGTGGTACTTGGGCGCGCCGCCCTTCTCCACCTGGGCGATCTTCTCGAGCAGTGTCTGGTCTGAGGACATGGCCGCCGTCCCATACCAAGAATCCCCTGGCCTGGCTGCCTTCTTGCCAGCCGAAGCACCAGCCGTGCCGTCCAGCGGACGACGCAAGGGGCTACGACAGAGCGCTTCGGGGGATGGCGCCGGGGGGCACCCTGCCTACCTTCATGTCGCACGGGGGGTGTGCACCCAGGCGGGCCATGGCCGCCCCGTGAACGGCATCCGGACTTCGGACCAGGAGGGACCCATGTTCAGAGCGAAGAAGGCGACGTGGCAGGCGAAGGCTTTGGCCAAGAGCAAGCTGTACCGCCAGTTCCTGGCGCACCAACTGCTCGACCAGCTCCCCGAGTACGCGGACAAGGCGGGCAAGGTCGCCCGTAAGTCCTGGGACAACTTCGACGCGGACGACGCGCTGCGCTATGTGGGATTGACGACGTACAAGCCGGCGCGCTCGGGGATGGGCGGCCTGGGGGCGTTCCTGCTGGGCGCCGCCGCGGGCAGCATCGTGGCCCTGCTGATGGCCCCGAGCCGCGGCACGGAGCTGCGCACCACCGTCAAGGACAAGGCGATGGGCTACATCAACAAGCAGGGCGTGAACATCGGCGGCGAGAAGACCGCGAGCGCCTGAGCTTGATGTGATGGAAGCAGGCAGGGGCAGCACGGTCCGCGGGCAACCGCGGGCCTGCCGCCCCTGTCGCTTTCGAAGGGCCTAGCGGCCTTTATAGACAGGGGGACGCTTCTCCGCGAAGGCGCGGAGCCCTTCCAGCCGGTCCTCCGTCTTGAGCACCTCCTCGTACTTCTTGAGCTCCAGCGCCAGCGCGTCATCCAGCTCCAGGCCGGTGCCCTCGTCGATGGCGTGCTTCGCGGTGGCCACGGCCACGGGGGCGTTGTCCACGACGGCCTCCGCCAGTTGGAAGGCGACCTCCAGCAGGTGCCCTTCCGGGGCCAGCCGGTTCACCAGGCCGATGCTGAAGGCCTCCGCCGCGTTCACGCGCCGGGCGCTGAGGATGAGGTCCTTGGCGCGCCCCGGGCCAATGAGCCGCGAGAGCCGCTGCGTGCCGCCGCCGCCGGGGATGATGCCCAGCTTCACCTCCGTGAGGCCCATCTCCGTGGCGGGCGAGGCGATGCGCAGGTCGCACGCCAGGGCCAGCTCCGTGCCGCCGCCGAAGGCCGCGCCGTTGATGGCGGCGATGAAGACGCAGTCGCTCTTCTCGATGGCGCGCAGGGTGACGCGCAGGCCGTTGAGGAAGGCGCGCACCTCGTCCTCCGACATGGTGGTGCGCTCCTTCAGGTCCGCGCCCGCGCAGAAGGCCTTGTCGCCCGCGCCGGTGAGGATGACGGCGCGCACCGCGCGGCCGGAGGACACGCGGGCCACGAGCGCGTCCAGCTCCCGGTGCATCGCGCGGCTGATGGCGTTGCGGCGGCTCTCGCCGTCGATGGTCCAGATCTCGATGGCGCCGCGCGCGTCGACCTTGAACTCAGGCATCTTCGCTCCCCGTGACAGGCCGCGGTGGGCCCGCGTGAATGGCGCGCAGCCTGAAACCTGTTCCCCAGTCTGGCAAGCCGTAAACGGATAGGATTTCGCCCATGTCTTCGTGCCCAACGACGAACCGCCCGTGGCGGTGGCTGCCCGGACTGCTCACCGTCTCCACCCTGCTCGTGCTCGCCCTGCCCCTCGTGGCCCTGGCGCGCGGCGGCGGCGGCGAGCACTACACCTCCGGACGCGACCGGGGCGGGGGCGGCGGTGGGGGGGACGGCCTGCCCCTCTGGCTGATCTTCGACCTCCTCCGGATCCTCTTCCTGTATCCGAAGGTGACCATTCCCCTGCTCATCATCGGCGGCGGGCTCTACTGGCTCTACAAGCGCAACCTGCACCCGGACGCCACCACCCGGCGCGCGTTGGATCAGCGCGAGGCGGAGGCGCGCACGGAGGTGTCCGGCCGCGACGTGCAGGGCTGGGTGAACGCGCTGAAGCTCAAGGACCCGTCCTTCGAGCTGGAGCCCACGCTGGAGAAGGTGCGCTGGCTCTTCATCGAATTGCAGAAGTCGTGGTTCCGCCGGGACATGACGCCGGTGCGCCCCTTCCTGTCGGACGCGACGTGGCAGCGCTTCAACGTGCAGCTGGCGCTGATGCAGGCGCAGGGCGTGCGGGACGCGCTCGCGGACATGAAGGTGCTGGACGTACAGCTCATCGGCCTGCACCAGACGCAGTGGTACGACAGCATCCACGTGCGCGTGCGCGCCAGCATCCGCGACACGGACGTGCCCGCGAACCAGACGGATGCGCAGGCCATGGCCGCCGCCAGCAAGGTGGCCCCGGAGACGTTCACGGAGGTGTGGACCTTCGTGCGCAAGCCGGGCGCGCAGACGCGCATTGGCGAGGACCTGTTCCAGGGCAAGTGCCCCAACTGCGGCGCGCCCTACAAGGGCGGCGCGTCCAACACCTGCGAGTTCTGCAACGCGGTGGTGAACTCCGGCAACTACGACTGGACGCTCTCTGAAATCACCCAGGGCGTGGAGCACGTGCGCCACCACAAGCAGGTGGACGGCCTGATGCAGGCGCGCGAGGCGGACCCCGCGCTCAACCTGGAGATGCTGGAGGACCGCGCGTCGCTCCTGTTCTGGAAGTGGATCGACGCTCAGAGCCGCAACGAGACGCAGCGCCTGTCCAAGGTCGCCAACGCGGACGCCCTCACCAAGCTGGACGCGGAGCTGGGCCAGCTGGCGAAGCAGGGCCGCCGCCGCGTCTTCCTGGAGTGCGCCGTGGGCGCGGTGGACGTGAGAGCGCTGGAGGTGCACCCGGAGTCCTTCGACGAGGCCCAGGTGGAGATCCGCTGGAGCGCCCGCATGGGGATCGGCCCCGTGAACGAGAAGCCGCCGAGCCTGCCCACGGTGCCGCAGCGCTGGGTCTTCACGCTGGTGCGCCGCCACGGCGCGAAGACGAACACGGACACCGGTATGTCCACGGACCGCTGCCCGCAGTGCAATGCGCCCACGACGAACAGCGCGGCCAACACCTGCGAGTTCTGCGGCACGGTGCTGGGCAACGGCGAGCGGGACTGGGTGCTCGCGTCCGCCCTCCCCTTCGAGTCCTGGAACGTGCACCACGCGCGGCGGTCCACCGCGCAGGCGGAGCGCTACCAGCAGCGGCGCCAGGCCGAGCGCGGCACCATGGCGCCCCCGCCCGTGGGCATGGACGCGGGCGGTCGTGGCGACACCGACGGCGACCGGGTGGTGACGGACGTGAAGGAGCGCGAGCGGCTGCTCTACATGATGGCGTCCATCGCCGCCGCGGACGGCGAGGTCAGCAGCGCCGAGCGCCGCCTGCTCAAGCTGTGCGCGGAGCGCTGGAGCGTGTCGTGGGCCAACGTGGAGATGGCGCTCAACGCCGGGCCCCAGCTCTTCGAGCGCCTGGTGCCGCGCGGCAGCCCGGAGGCGGAGGTGTTCCTGCGCCACATCGTGGACATGGCGCTGGTGGACGGCCGCATCGACCGCAAGGAGCGGCGGATGCTGCAGATCGCCGCCCAGCACCTGGGGCTGGAGGAGCAGCTGACAGCGATGCTCGGGGACCGCTAGCCGTTACACGCGGTCCCCGGCAAGGGGCACGGCTCAGGTCTGCGCGCGGCGGGAAGCCTTCTTGTCCCGCTCGCCGAGCGCGGCCTGGAGGTACTTCCCCGCGAGCTTCCGGCCGATGAGCTCCTGGGCGATCTCCCCGGCCTCCACCAGCTTGTCCAGGTCGATGCCGGTGTCCACGCCCATGCCGTGCAGCATGAACACCGCGTCCTCCGACGCCAGGTTGCCCGCGGCGCCCGGCGCGTAGGGGCAGCCACCCAACCCGCCGATGCTCGCGTCGAACGTGGTGACGCCCGCGGACAGGCCCACCAGCGCGTTGGCCAGCGCGGTGCCGCGCGTGTCGTGCAGATGCAGCGCCAGCGTGTCCACCGGCATGTGCTGGAGCAGCGCGCCCAGGATTTCCTCCGTCTGGCGGGGCGTGCCCACGCCAATCGTGTCGCCCAGGCTGAGCTGGTAGATGCCCGCGTCCACCAGCTGGCGGCAGATGTCCACCACGCGCTCCACCGGGACGTGGCCCTCGTAGGGGCAGCCCCACACGGTGGACAGGTAGCCCCGCACGCGCATGCCGGCCTTGCGGGCGGCGGCCGTCACTTCCTTCGCGCCGGCCAGGGCCTCCGCGATGGTCTTGTTGATGTTCTTCTTGGAGTGGGCTTCCGACGCGGAGATGAACACCGCGGCCTCCTCCAGGCCCGCCGCCTGCGCGCGCTCCAGGCCCTTGAGGTTGGGCACCAGCGCGGAGAAGACGACGCCGGGGCGGCGGCCCACCAGCTTGAGCAGCTCCTCCGCGTCCGCCAGCTGGGGGATCCACTTGGGTGACACGAACGACGTCACCTCGATGCGCTTCTCCCCCGCGGCGACCAGGGCGTTGATGAGGCGCGCCTTGTCGCGGGTGGGCAGCGTGCGGAGCTCGTTCTGCAGGCCGTCGCGGGGGCCGACCTCGTACACGTCGACCCGGCGGGGCAGTTGCCCCAGCAGGCCGACCCGCGTTCGCGATGTCTCTTTCGGATCCACTGGACGTGTCCCGGGCCGGTCAACCGCGCCCGGCTCCCACGATGAGGTCGGTCGACTCGGGTGTCATCGGCCCGGACTCCAGGCCGCCGTGCACCCACTCCACCGAAAAGCCCGTGCTTTCCAACAGCCGTTTCAGTTCCGCAAGAGGATAGTAACGAAGCGCGTACGCCGCTCGCAGGACACGTCCATCCGGAAGTGTCAGCTGACGCTGGCCGACATCGCGGCCACGCGTCGCGTCGAAGCGGCTCTCCTCCTCCAGGAGACTCCCATCCGGTAACCGCTCGCGGAACGACGCGCCCGGACTTCCGGCCAGCCGCTCGAACGGAACCGTCTGGAACACCAACCGTCCGCCGGGCCGCAGCACCCGCGACACCTCGCGCAGCACCTGGACGTGCTCCGCGTCGCTGAAGGCGAAGAGTGTCGAATACCAGGCGTATGCGCCCCCCAGGGACGCGTCCTGGAAGGGCAGCGCCCGCAGGTCGCCCCGCACCACGGGAAAGCCGGGGCGGCGCAGGCGCAGGGACAGCGGATCCAGCTCCAGCCCCACCACCCTGCCAGCGAGCGCGCCCTGCGTGTTGAGCCGCGCCGCGTGCCGGCCGTGGCCGCAGCCCAGGTCCACCACCGGCCCCTCCACGTCCGCGAACGCCCGGGACAGGTACTCCACTTCCCGGGCCGTCACCGCCTCGGAGAGGAACGGCAGCGTGCTGCGCAGGTACAGCTCCCCGAAGAAGTCGTCGCCCACGGCCGTGCGCGCCTCAGCGCTTGAGGGCGGGCAGCTTCTCGCGCAGGCGGCGCACGGCTTCGTCCAGCACGCCTTCCGTCTTGCAGAAGGCGAAGCGCGCGAAGCGCTGGCCCAGGTGCCGGTGCTCCGGGCCGTAGAAGACACTGGGCGGGATGCCCGCCACGCCCACCTCCGTCACCAGGTGGCGGCAGAAGGACACGTCGTCCGCGAAGCCGTAGCCGGTGACGTCCGCGAGGATGAAGTAGCTGCCCTCCGGGGAGAACGCCTGGAGCCCCGCCGCGCGCAGGCCCGTGAGCAGCCGCTCGCGCTTGGCGGTGTAGAGCGCCGTGAGGTCCTGGAAGTAGCTGTCCGGCAGCCGCAGCGCCACGGCCATGGCGGCCTGGAACGGCGACGCGGTGGCGAAGGTGACGAACTGGTGCGCGCGCTGCACGGCGTCCCTCAGCGGCGGCGGCGCGATGATCCAGCCGATCTTCCACCCCGTCAGGCTGAAGGACTTGCCCGCGCTGCTCACCGTCACCGTGCGGTCCGCGAGCACCGGCACCGTGGCGGCGCGGAGGTGGCGCGCGGGCGCGAAGACGATGTGCTCGTAGACTTCATCCGCCAGCACCTTCACGTCGTGCTCGGCGCAGAGGTTGCCCAGGAACTCCAGCTCCTCGCGGGTGAAGACCTTGCCCGTGGGGTTGTGCGGCGAGTTGAGGATGAGCAGACGCGTCTTCGGACCGAAGGCGGCGCGCACCTCGTCGCGGTCGAACCACCACGTGGTGTGCGTCGCGTCCGGCGGGCGCAGGGGGACGTAGCGCGGCGTGGCGCCCACGAAGGCGATGTTGGCGTCGTACGAGTCGTAGAACGGCTCGAAGGCCACCACCTCGTCGCCGGGGTCCACCAGGCCCAGGATGACGTCGAGGATGGCCTCCGTCGCGCCGCTCGTCACCGTGACCATGGTGTCGGGGTCCACGGCGTGGCCGTAGAAGCGCTGCGCGTGCTCCGCGATGGCGTTGCGCAGGTCCTTCGCGCCCACGCCGGGGGCGTACTGGTTGACGCCGCCCTGGATGGCCTTCCAGGCGGCTTCCTTGATGGCATCCGGCCCGTCGAAGTCCGGGAAGCCCTGCCCCAGGTTCACGGCCTGGTGCTTCAGCGCCAGCGCGCTGAACTCGGAGAAGACGGTGGTGCCGAAGCGGGAGACGCGTTGCGCGAGCACGGGCCGGGGCGACATGGGTCAGGCCTCTGAAAAAGGCCAGCGCACGTCCTCCCCGGATCCCGGGGCGACCGGCTGGCGGTTCAGGGCCGGACGATAGCGTCCACGGGCACGGAACGCGCGCCCTGTTCCACCGCGCGCTGCCGGGCGGCCCGGGACAGGGCCAGCGCCAGCCCCGTCACCACCAGCACCAGGGGCACCGCGCACACCAGGTCGATGGCGTAGTGGAACCGCCCCGCCAGCGTCGCGAAGATGAGCCCCATGCCGGGCAGGAGCATCACCCAGAAGAACCGCCGGGCGAACCGGAACGCGTAGATGAGCACCACCAGCATCACCCCGGTGTGCCCGGACGGGAAGCAGTCCCGGGTGTACGCCGGCGTGCGCATCATCGACTCCAGGAGCGGCGTGAGGATCCACCCCTGGGTGGCCGGCCCATCGAACGCGCCGATGAGGAAGTACCGGGGCCCCACCGCCGGCACCAGTGAGTACGCCGCGTAGTTGAAGCCCAGGAGCAGGCCCAGCCCCAGCAGGTACTCGTCGAAGCCGGGCGTGGCCCCCCTGCCCCGGGCGTACAGGTAGATGCCCAGGAGCAGCGGCCACATGAAGTGCCCGTAGTAGCAGAGCATCAGGATGTCGTTGGCCCACGGCGGGATGACGTGCGACAGCGCCACCGAGATCTGGAAGCCGAACAGCCGCTGATCCACCGCGACGAGCTGGGCGTCCTTCACCAGCGGGTTGACCCAATCCACGATGGGGCCCAGCCAGCCGTGCGCCAGCGCCGACACCGGCAGGAGCCAGAAGTCCGCCACGATGGCGATGAGCGGCTGGCGCGGGAAGCGCGCCTCCAGCATGCGCAGGGCCGGCAGGCCCAGGGCGAAGAAGAGGAAGCAGAGCGCGTTGCGGCCCGAGTGGGGCACCCACCGGGCCGGGCCCACGCACGCCAGGGCGGCCAGCGAGCAGGCCACCATGAGGACGAGGTCCACCTGCCGGAAGCGCACGAGCGCTTCGTCCGACGACGCCACGGCGGGCCGCACACGGCCTTCGCTGAATGACCAGATGCTCACGCCGATTTGCGCTCCCCCGGCGACTCGGCCGGCAGCTCGCCGGCCTCCCCGAGATTGAGGCTCCGCACCACCGCGCCCGTCTCCGGCGCCACCGCGGACCGCCGCCCCTTCCACCGCTCCAGCAGCGCCAGCATGGCTGGAAAGAACACCGTCGTCCCCAGGAAGGTGCTCACCACCCCAAGTAGGGCAATCTGCCCGATGCTGCGCAAGCCCTGGTGGTTCGCCACGAGGAGCGCTCCGTAGCCCGCCGCGTTGGACAGGGTGGCCACCACCGCCGCGAAGCCGGTGTTGCGCACGACCCGGCCCAGCGACCCGGGGCCCTCTTCCTCGTACCGGTGGAACAGGTGCACCGAGTTGTCCACGGCGATGGCCAGGAGGTTGGGCAGCACCACCGCGTTGATGAAGTTGAGCTGGACGTCGAAGAGGTACATGCCGCCCGCCAGGCACGTCATGCCCAGGAACAGCGGGCCCGCCACCAGGAGCGCGCGCTTGAAGCTGCGCAGGCTGGCGAGGATGACCAGGAACACCACCACCGCCGCGGACCAGAGGATGAACGGCCCGTCCCCGCGCACCAGCGCGAAGATGCGCGCCGCGATGCGGTTGCTGTCCAGCACTGCCAGGTCGATGCCCTTCGCCTTCGCCCCGGCCACCACCTCATCCAGCTGCGTGGCCCAGCGGTTCAGGTCCTGCGTGTCGTAGTTGGACACGGACGGGAACAGCAGGAGGAACATGCCCTTGCCGTCCAGCGCCTCGAAGCGGCGGCGCGCCTCCACCGGAAGCTCTTCCAGCCCGTAGGGCTTCGCGTCCACCAGTTCCCGCAGGTCCTTCACGCGCGGGTCCTCCTGGGCGGACTTCGGCAGCCCGTCCAGCAGCGTCCGGATGCGGCCCAGCTCCGCCGCGTGGCCCGCCACGTCGGACGGCACCAGGTCGCTCAGCGACGCGGTGCGAAGGAACACGGAGTTGGCGCCGTTCTTCGCCTTCACCTGGGCGATGACGGCCTCCACCTCGCGCACCTGCTCCAGCGTGTCCACGGAGAGGATGGCGGGGTTGAGCGGCGCGCCGATCTGCTCCGTGATGTGGTCATCCAGCCGCGACGCCGGCGAGTCACCCTTCAGGTTGCGCAGGTTGGTCTCGAAGCCCAGCCGGGGCGCGATGCCCACCGAGTACGCCGCGAAGCCCACCACCGACAGCGCCACCGCGACGATGACGCCCGTGGGCCAGCGCCGCCACTCCTTCGCGGGAGCCGGAGCCGGGGCCTGCTCCACGGCGGGCGCGGAGGCCGCGACAGCGCCGTCACGGCGGTACGGGCGGATCCGCTCCGCGATGGCGAGCAGCGACGGGCCCAGCGCGTACGCGGACAGCACCGCCATCAGCACGCCAATGCCCGCGAGCAGGCCGAACTGCTGGAAGGCGTGGAACTGCGCCAGCACCAGCACGAAGAACGCCGCCGCGTTGGTGAAGGCGGACGTGAGCGCCCCGCTGAAGGTGCCGCGCACCGCCGCCGTCAGCGCCTCCTTCACGCCGTGCTGCTCGCGCTCCTCCCAGTAGCGCATGGCCAGGTGGACGCCGTACTCGATGCCCAGGCCGATGAGGATGGCGACGAGGAAGCCCGTCACGATGTTGAGGTGACCGATGGCGCCCTGCGCGAACGCGAACGTCAGCACCAGCCCCACCACCACCGGCACGCCCACCACCGCCAGCGCGGAGATGCGCCGGGTGGCCAGCAGGATGAGCCCCACGGCGATGAGCGCGGACAGCATGCCCGCGTTGGACAGGTCGCGGCGCATCACCGCGTCCTCTTCGATGCGGTTCTGGAAGTTGCCCGTCGCCTCCAGCGTCACGCCCGGGTACTTCTCCGCCGCGAGCTTCCGGCCCGCGTCGAACACCGTGGCCACGAAGTCCCGCGCGAACGCCAGGTCCCCCGCCGTCCCCGACGGCTTGATCATCAGGTAGACCTCGGTGCCCTCCTTGTTCGCCAGCGTCTCCGGCAGCGCCGAGGAGTCCGGGGTGTGCTTCTTCGCGATGGCCTCGAAGGTGGGCGGCGCCTCCTCCGCGCCCAGGTCCACGAAGAGGGGGCTGGCGCGCTCCTTCTCGTAGAGGACGCGGGCCTCCAGGTCCTTCCTCAAGGAGGCGACCTCCGCCGTGGGCAGCAAGAGCAGCCCGTGGCGGCGGAAGAAGGCCACGTCATAGTGGTGCTCGACGTAGCGAACCGTGGGCAGCGCCTCCAGGCGCTTCTGAAGTTCCGTGGCGTAGGACTTGAGGGCCTCCGGGGTCCCCCCCTTGGCCATGATGACGAGGTACCCGTCCCCGCCCGCCTTCTCTGACACGCGTGTCAGATCGCGAACCTCGGGGGCACCCTCCGGGAGGAGCTCCACGAACGAGCCGCGGAACTCCAGGCGCGAGGCGAAGACGCCCGCGGCGGCCGTCACCAGGGCGACAGCGAGCAGCACCTGCCAGGGGCGCGACATCGCTGCCTGGATGAAGCCCTCGAACCACCGCTGCCGTCGTGCTTGGGACACCGTCTGCTCCTCTGATGCTGGCCGCCGAAGCAATAAGCCGGCCATGATCCAGGCCCCCGGAACAGACGGCCCCTCCGCACCCATTCCCCATGTGAACCTGTGTGTGCCCTGGGTGCTGGAGCATCCACTGGCGAACACGGGCTCGGAGGCGCGGCGTGCCACCAATGGGGCATGACTGTCAAGGCGCGCCCTGACACGGATGCCCCACATGGCGAGCGATGGAACCGTCCCCGCCTTGACAGTGTGGATTTCCCTCTTTATTGACCCCCTCGCGTCGTCCCCCCTGGGTGTTCACGCGGCCGGGCAATCCGAACCTGGAACGCGCCCTGCACATGGAAAGCGGCTCGGATCACACCCCCCGACGCGTAAGAAAGACCACCATGAGCGACGTGTTCGACAAGTGCCGTACCTGGAAGGACTACCGCATCGCCAAGGCCACGGGGTTGTACCCGTACTTCCGGGCCATCGAGGCGTCGCACGGCGCCACGGAGGTGGAGATCGAGGGGCGCCGGGTCATCATGGTGGGCTCGAACAACTACCTGGGCCTGTCCGCGGATCCGCGCGTGAAGGAAGCGGCCATCAAGGCCACGGAGAAGTTCGGCACCACCTGCTCCGGCTCGCGCCTGCTCAACGGCACGCTGGCGCTGCACGAGGAGCTGGAGGCGCGGCTGGCGAAGTTCCTCAACCGCGAGTCCGCCATCGTCATCTCCACCGGCTTCCAGACGAACCTGGCGCTGGCGTCCATCCTGGGCCGTCACGACATCGTGTTCAGCGACCGCGCGAACCACGCGTCGCTGGTGGACGGCGTGCGCCTGTCGTTCGCGACGGAGCGCAAGTTCCGCCACAACGACATGGATCACCTGGAGCAGCTCCTGGCCGCGGCGGAGCCGGGCGCCGGGAAGATCATCGTCACGGACGGCGTGTTTTCCATGGAGGGCGACGTCTGCAACCTGCCCCGCATCGTGGAGCTGTCCAAGCAGTACAACGCCCGCGTGATGACGGATGACGCCCACGCCATGGGCGTGCTGGGCGAGATGGGCCGGGGCACCTCCGAGTACTTCGGCCTGGAGAAGGACGTGGACCTAGTGATGGGCACGTTCTCCAAGAGCTTCGCGTCGCTGGGCGGCGTGCTCGCGGGTCCGTTCGACGTCATCAACTACATCCGCCACAAGGCCCGCTCGGTCATCTTCTCCGCGTCCATGACGCCCGCGTCCATCGCGGCGGCGCTCAAGGCGACGGAGATCATCGAGGCGGAGCCGCAGCGCCGCGCGCGCCTCTTGGACATCGCGGAGAAGATGCACAACGGCTTCCGCGCCATGGGCTTCGACACGGGCGTGTCGGTGACGCCGGTGGTGCCGGTGCACATTGGCGACCAGGTGAAGTGCTTCCGCTTCTGGCGCGCGCTGCACGAGGCGGGCGTGTTCGCCAACCCCGTCATTCCGCCGGCGGTGGAGGCGGGCCACGCGCTCATCCGCACCAGCTACATGGCCACGCACACGGACGCGCAGCTGGACCAGGTGCTGGACACCTTCGAGAAGATCGGCCGCAAGCTCAACGTCATCCCGGAGACGCGTCCCACGGTGTACGAGCCGGTGAAGATCGCCCGGCCGGGCAGCGCGGTGCGCAGCAACAAGGCGAGCGAGACGTGGGCGGCGGGCAGCGCGGGCCTGCTCGCGGACAAGGGCTTCTCCCTGGATCAGCTGTCGCGGATGTCGTCGCGGGAGATGGCCGGGAAGTTCTTCGACGCGGTGGAGCAGCTCACCTGGCGCGCGGCGAACCTCCAGCCGGAGGACCTGCGGCGGCTGGGCGGCGCGCCCAAGAAGCTGTGGGAGAAGCGCAGCGAGCTGGGCGGCGTGCTCCTGGAGAAGGGCGCCCAGCTCTTCATGCGCAACGGCAGCGACGGTTCCGGCGGCGGCGACCAGGCCGAAAGGAACTGAGCCTCCCTCATGGCCCACCCCGCCAAGCACACCGACGCAGCCTCCTCCCCGACCCCCACCATGCCCTCCGACGTGCAGGTGACTCCCGTGCGCGGCGCGGCGGACCGGACGGCGTTCATCCGGCTGCCGTACTCGCTCTACCGTGACGATCCGAACTGGGTCCCGCCGCTGGAGATGGAGCGCCGCGACTTCCTGGATCCGAAGAAGAACCCCTTCTTCGACTACGCGGAGGTGGAGCTGTTCCTCGCCCGCCGCGGGCAGGACGTGGTGGGCCGGGTGGCGGCCATCAAGAACCCGCGCCACATGGAGTTCCACGGCACGAAGGAGGGCTTCTTCGGCCTCTTCGAGTGCGTGAACGACGCGGGCGTGGCGCGGGGCCTGCTGGACGCGGCCGGCGCGTGGCTGAAGGCACGCGGCATCGACACCGTGCTGGGGCCGGCCAACTTCTCCTCCAACCAGGACTGGGGCCTGCTCGTGGAGGGCTACGAGAGCCCTCCCGCGCTGATGATGCCCTACAACCCGGCGTACTACGCGGGCCTGCTGGAGACGTGCGGCTTCACCAAGGCGAAGGACCTGTGGGCGTGGGAGCTGTCGTCGTCCACGCCTCCGCCGGAGAAGGTGGCGCGCATCGCGGAGAAGATCCGCCAGCGCGAGGGCATCACCGTGCGCGCGGTGAACCTGAAGGACTTCCCCGCCGAGGTCGCCCGCATCAAGGAGATCTACAACGCGGCCTGGGAGAAGAACTGGGGCTTCATCCCCTTCACCGACCGCGAGTTCGACCACATGGCCAAGGAGATGAAGGCCATCGTGCGCCCGGAGCTGCTGCTCATCGCGGAGGTGAAGGGTGAGCCCGTCGCCTTCTCCATGACGCTGCCGGACGCCAACCCGGCGTTCCAGGCGGCCAAGGGGCGGCTCACGACGTTCGGCCTGCCCATTGGCCTGGTGAAGCTGGTGCTGGCGTCGCGCAAGCTCAAGCGGCTGCGCCTGCTCACGCTGGGCATCAAGGAGGGCTACCGGCGCCGCGGCCTGGACGCCATCCTCTACCTGGACACCCTGCGCACCGCGAAGGAGCTGGGGTACACGGGCGGCGAGATTTCGTGGACGCTGGAGGACAACCACCTGGTCAACCGCGCCATCGAGTCCATGGGCGGCCAGCGCTCCAAGACGTACCGCGTGTTCCAGCGGCCGGCGTGACGGCGTCGTCCTGAAACACTTCCGCCCGGGCGCTGTGGCACCCGGGCGGAAGGTAAAGCATGGTTTGTCGGACGCCCTGCCCTACTTGGCCTGCGGCGCCGCGCCCGTGCCGCCGGCGGCGGACTCGTTCACGGAGGCCGCGCTGGTGTTGGCGTTCTCCTTCTCCAGCTGGGCGCGCTTGGACTTCAGCGTCGACAGCAGGCCGTCGAAGCCCTTGGTGGAGAGGATCTTCTTGAACTGGCCGCTGTACGTATCCACGAGCGAGACCTCGTCGGTGACGACGTCGTAGATGCGCCAGTCGGCCTTGGCCGAGGCCTTGTAGAGCTTGTAGTCGACCGGCACCTGGTCCGTCTTCACGGTGAGCTGCGTGTCGACCTTGGCCTCGTCCCCCTGCACGCTCTCCTTGCCGTACTTCACGTCCGCCTTCGCCTGGCCGATGGCCTTCTGGGCGTACGAGGCGCGCAGCAGCCCCGTCATGGTGTCGGTGAACTCCTTCTGCTGGGCGGGGGTGAGGCCCTTCCAGGCCTTCTCACCCAGGGCGCGCCTGGCGAGCTCCTGGAAGTCGACGAAGGACTCCACGACGGTGGCCAGGGACTGCACGGTGGCGCCGGGGGCGTTGGCCGCCTTCTGCACGGCGGCGTTGCCGTTCTTCACCACGTTGAGCGGGCTCACGGGAGCGGCGGCGAGCAGCGTGGCGGCAAGCAGGGAAGCAATCATAGGGATGAAGCTCCGGGTTGAAGGTCAGGTGTGACGACACCTGTGAAGACTGGAAGCCTGAAAGGGTTATTCATCCCCGCCTGGGACGGCACCCGTGACGCGGGCCAGTGAGGCCAGCCCCACTCGCACGTCATGCCAGCTCTTGCCCCGCTCCGCGGAGGCCTGCGCCAGCGCGGTGAAGGCGTCCACCAGCTCGCGGGTGTCGCCGGTGCCCAGGTCGAAGGCGGCGTAGGCGGCGGTGGCCCAGCGCTTCGCGTTCCGCTCCGCCTCCGTGAAGGACTTCGCGCGCGCGTAGGCCGCGGCGAGCTGGCTCTGCACCTGCGTCACCTCCAGCCGGATGCCGGCCTTGAGCGTCAGCTCCTGCGCGTGCATCTTGTCCAGCTCCGCGCGGGCCTGCTCCAACTGCGCGTCCTTGATGGGGATGTCGAAGGTGCCGCGGATGACCAGGCCCAGGCCCGCGGTGCGGTCGTTGAACGGGTCGTACGCGAAGGGGCTGCGCTGGCGCGTGGCGCTGCTCGTCCAGCGCACGTCGTAGTAACCCGCGAGTCCCAGGTCCGGGTAGTAGCTGCGCTCGCGGATGATGACCTCCTGCTCGCGCGCGATGATGCCCGCGGCGATGGCCTTCAGCTCAGGACGGCGCTCGTTGGCCTGCTTCAGCGCGGTCTCCAGGTCGGGCACCGTCACGTCGCCCTGCAGCGGCAGGTCCTCCTCCGCCACCTCCACCTGCTCGTCCGGCGCCGCGTTGGCGAGCAGCCGGATGGCGGTGAGCGCGAACTGCTCGCCCTGCACGGCGGTGGCGCGCTGCGACTCCACCAGCTGACGGAAGTACCCGAGCTTGTACGTGTCCGTCTTGGACACCTGATCCGAGTCCTCCTTGAGGAGCGCGTCGATCTTGTCGCCCGCGTCCTTGAGGCGCTTGGACACGTCCTCCAGCTGCTTCAGGCCGGCCCGCGCCAGCTGGTAGCCGTAGTACGCCTGCGCGGCCTGGAAGCCGGCTTCCGCGCGCGCTCGCTCGCGCAGCGCCGCGCCCACGATGGGGCCCTGCTCGCCGGCCTTCTCCAGGGCGGACAGCTTGCCGAAGGTGTAGAGCGGCAGCACCGCGTTGCCGGTGGAGAACACCGTCACGCCCACCTTGCCGAAGTTCCAGTCGCCCTCCAGCGACGCCTCCGTGGTGGGCGGTCCGCCCAGGCCGTCGTTGCGCGCCTCGGGGACGGGGCCGCCCGCGCCCAGGGTGATCTCGAAGCGGGGGAACCAGGCCCAGCGGGCCTGATCATGGAGCGCCTGGAACTTGCGCAGCTCCGCGGTGGCCTCCGCCACGCGCGCGTCCTGCGTGCGCGCCCGCGCCACCAGCTGGGGCAAGGTGATGGGCCCCTTCAGGGGCTTCGTGGACTGGGCGGTCCCCGGGGCCTGGGCCTCTTCCGGAGCGCCCCGGGGGGTACCGGGGGTGAGGTCGCCCCGAGCGCCGTCCCCCGAGCCGGGGGCGATGGGTGACGTGCCCAGGTCCTGGGCGCCCGGGGTGGCGGACGCCGGCTTGGGCGTGCCGGTGGTGGCGCCCTGGGCGGCGTTGCCCGGCGCGGCGGCCGGACCGGGGTTCACGGCGCTGGGGCCCGGCAGCGGCGCGCGCGTGCCCGGGGTGGGGTTGGCGGCGGACGTCCCGGTGCCGGTCGGCCCGGGAGAAGGAGTGGAGCCGGGCGAGGGCGTGGGGACGGTGCCGGGCGACAGGGTGCCGGGCGTGACGGTCGAGGTTCCCGGAGCCCCCGTGCCTGGGGCGTTCGAAGGCCCCGGCGTGGGCGCGATCTGCGCGCCCGCGGCGCCACCGGTGAGCATCATTGCCACTGCGACGACCCTACCGACTTCTCTGCCCATGCTGTGGTCCGCCTCGTGTGCGAGCGGGCATATCCGGAAGCCCGCGACGGCGCAGCATTTCTGTGCGCCCATGGGCCCGGTCGGATGTCGGCTTCCGTCCAGTCGCTCACGCGGGAAGGCACGTGAGGGCGTGACAGTCGCGGACATTCGGTACAGACAGGGCTTGGTCGGCGCGAGCAAGGACCGCAGAATCCCGCGCCGGTTTCGACGCCTTTCCTTCAAGGAAAACCCCATGGCCTACACCGACCGCGTCAAGCAGATCCTCTCCTGGTACCCCTCCGACAACCCCGGCACGCTGACGAACCTGGCGCGCCTCATGAACCACGGCACGCTCGCCGGCACGGGCAAGCTGGTCATCCTCCCGGTGGATCAGGGCTTCGAGCACGGCCCCGCGCGCTCCTTCGGTCCGAACCCCGCCGGGTATGATCCGGACTACCACGCGCAGCTGGCCATCGAGTCCGGCTGCAACGCGTACGCGGCGCCGCTGGGCTTCCTGGAGGCCGTCGCGGGCAAGCTCGCCGGTGAGATTCCCCTCATCCTCAAGGTGAACAACTCCGACTCGCTGGCCAAGACGGCCGCGCCCATGTCCGCGGTGACGTCGTCCGTGAAGGACGCGGTGCGCCTGGGCTGCGCGGCGGTGGGCTACACCATCTACCCGGGCTCCGCGGCCCGCAACGAGCAGTACCAGGACCTGCGCGACATCATCGCGGAGGCCAAGTCCTACGGCCTGCCCACGGTGCTCTGGGCCTACCCGCGCGGTGCGCTGTCCAAGGAGGGCGAGACGGCCATCGACGTGGTGGCGTACGCCGCGCAGATCTCCGCGCAGATGGGCGCGCACATCATCAAGGTGAAGCCGCCCACGGACTTCCTGGAGCAGGCGGAGGCGAAGAAGGCCTTCGAGAAGGCGAACATCCCCACCAAGACGCTCGCGGACCGCGTGCGCGAGGTGGTGCGCTCCGCGTTCAACGGCAAGCGCATCGTCATCTTCTCCGGCGGCGAGGCGAAGGAGACGGGCGCCCTCATGGAGGACATCCGGCAGATCCACCAGGGTGGCGGCTTCGGCTCCATCATGGGCCGCAACGCCTTCCAGCGTCCGCACGCCGAGTCCATCAAGCTGCTCAAGGACGTGATGAACGTCTTCGCGGGCAAGTAGTCCCCGCACCGTCTCATCCGTGGCGTGGCGCCCTCCCCGGCCCGTCCCTTCGCCGGACGGGCGCCACGCGGCGCGAGCGTTCCGCCGTCAACGCTGGCGGGCGGACAAGCCCAGGGAGGGCCGCCGACCCGCAGTCCTACCCTGGCCTCCATGCCGGGCTTGGATTACGCAACAGGGATGATTCAGGGTTCCAGGACGCCTGGTACTGACGTCGCGGCCACCACCGCGCCCGAGCCGGACGCCACCGACCCCGCGGCCTTGGACTTCCTGGCGGGTGGCGGCGACATGGGCGCCCTGGTGCGGTCCATGGACTGGTCGAAGACGCCGCTGGGTCCGGTGTCCTCCTGGCCGCAGTCCCTGCGCACCATCGCCAGCACCTGCCTCACCTCCGGCTTCCCCATGATGGTGTTCTGGGGGCCGCAGTCGGTGAAGATCTACAACGACGCCTACAGCCGCATCCTGGGCGGCAAGCACCCGGCGGCGATGGGACGGCCGGGCCACGAGGTCTGGGCGGAGGTCTGGGATCAGATCGGCCCGTGGGTGGAGCAGGTCCGCCGCGAGGGCCGCCCCCTCATGACGGAGAACCAGCTCCTCTTCGTCGAGCGCAACGGCTTCCTGGAGGAGACCTACTTCACCTTCGCCTACAGCCCCGTCCGCGACGAGTCCGGGGCCGTCAACGGCGTGCTGGACACGGTGGTGGAGACCACCAGCCAGGTGCTCGACGCGCGCCGCCTGCGGACGCTGCAGGAGGTGGCCGCGCGCGCGGGCGGAAGCCTCCGGGTCCATGACGCGTGCACCCGGGCCATGGAGGCGCTCGCCACCAACCCCGCGGACCTTCCGTTCGCGCTGCTCTACCGCGTGGACGCGGACGGCAACCGGGCCCGCCTGGAGGCGCGCATGGGCCTGGAGGCGGACGGCCCCTTCAGCCCCGGACAGGTGGACCTGACGCCGGGCTCGGCCTCCCCCTGGCCGCTGGCCCAGGTGGTGAGCTCCGGGCAGGCCGAAGAGGTGCGGGAGCTCCAGGCGCGCTTCGGTCGCCTCCCCCTGCGGGACGGCGTGCCGCCTCCCACGACGGCGCTCGTGCTGCCCATGGCCCGCCCTGGCGAGCCGAGCCCCGCGGGCGTGCTGGTGCTGGGCCTGTCACCCCGCGTGCCCGTGGATGCGTCGTACCGCTCGTTCCTGGAGCTGGTCGCCGGGAGCATGGGCGCGGCCATCGCCGGAGCTCGCGCGTACGAGGACGCCCGGCGGCAGGCGGAGGTGCTCGCGGAGCTGGACCGGGCGAAGACGGCCTTCTTCTCCAACGTCAGCCACGAGTTCCGCACGCCGCTGACGCTGATGCTGGGGCCGCTGGGGGACGTGCTCGCGGATCCGGAGCTGCCCCTGCATCCGGGGCACCGGCAGCAGTTGATGCTGGTCCAGCGCAACAGCCAGCGGCTGCTCAAGCTGGTGAACAGCCTGCTCGACTTCAGCCGCCTGGAGGCGGGCCGCATGCGGGCCCACTTCGAGCCCACGGACCTGGGGCCGCTCACCGCGGGGCTCGCGGGCGCGTTCGATTCGCTGGTGACCAAGGCGGGGCTGCGGCTCCAGGTGGAGTGCCCCTCCCTGTCCACCCCCGTCTGGGTGGACCGCGAGCTCTGGGAGAAGGTCGTCCTCAACCTGCTCTCCAACGCCTTCAAGTTCACCTTCCAGGGCGCCATCACCGTCCGCCTGCGCCAGCACGGCGACCGGGTGGAGCTGTCCGTCAGCGACACGGGCATGGGCATCCCCGCGAACGAGCTGCCCCGCGTCTTCGATCGCTTCCACCGGGTGGAGGGCGTGCGGGGCCGCAGCCACGAAGGCAGCGGCATCGGGCTGGCGCTCGTGCGCGAGCTGGTGGACCTGCACGGGGGACGCGTCAGCGTGGAGAGCACGCCGGGCGAGGGCAGCACCTTCACGGTGTCCCTGCCCACCGGCACCGCGCACCTGCCCGCGGGACAGCCGGAGCCCGCCCGGGCGGAGTCCGTGCGCGCTCCAACCCCGGAGGCCTTCGTCCAGGAGGCGGCGCAGTGGGTGTCGGGCATCTGGGACGACGCGCCGGTTTCCTTGCCGGAAGCGCGGACGGGAATCGTGCGGGGCCACGTGCTGGTGGCGGACGACAACACGGACATGCGCGACTACGTGCGGCGGTCCCTGGAGGGGCGCTTCACGGTGACGGCGGTGGCGGACGGCCGGGCCGCGCTGGAAGCGGCGCGGGAGCAGCCACCGGACGTCGTGCTGTCGGACGTGATGATGCCGGGGATGGACGGCTTCGGGCTGCTGCGGGAGCTGAAGGCGGATCCGCGCACGGCCCACGTCCCCGTCATCCTCCTGTCCGCGCGCGCGGGCGAGGAGGCCAAGGTGGAGGGCCTCACCGCCGGCGCGGACGACTACCTGGTGAAGCCCTTCGGTGTGCGGGAGCTGGTGGCCCGCCTGGAGGGGACGGTCAACGCCGCGCGGGCCCGCGCCCAGCGCGAGGAGCTGCTCCAGGCGCTCAAGCTGTCGGAGACGCGCTACCGGCTGGCCACGCGCGCCACGAAGGACGCCGTCTGGGACCTGGACATCCGCACGCAGCAGCTGTCCTGGAGCGAGGGCATCCACACCCTCTTCGGCTACGGGCCGGACGCGGTGCGCCCCGGGCTGGACTGGTGGACGGACGCCGTCCATCCGGAGGACCGCGCGCAGGCCGCCGAAAGCCTCCACGCCATCGCGGAGGCGCCCGGGGGCAGCGACTGGCGCGCCGAGTACCGCTTCCGCCGCGCGGACGGCACCTACGCCCAGGTGGAGGACCGGGGCTGGGTGGTGCGCGACGCCGCCGGCAGGGCCATCCGCATGGTGGGCGCCATGCAGGACGTCACGGAGCGCAAGGCCGCGGAGGACGCCCTGCGCCGCAGCGAGGAGGAGTTCCGCACGCTCGCGGAAGCGCTGCCGGAGGCCGTCTTCGTCACCACCCCGGATGGCGCCATCTCCTACGTGAACGGCGTGCTCCCGGAGGAGACCGGCATGAGCGCGGAGGAGCTGCTGGACCGGGGCTACCGGTGCATCGTCCACCCCGACGACATGGCCTCCACCGGCAGGGCCTGGGCGGAGGGGCTGGCGCGCGGCGACCGCTTCCAGGCCGAGCACCGGGTGCGCTACCGGGACGGCCAGTACCGCTGGCACCTGGTGCGCGCCCTGTCCGTGCGGGACGCGGAGGGCCAGGTGATCAAGTGGGTGGGCACCTCCATGGACATCCATGAGCTGCGCCAGGCCCAGGCCCAGCAGCAGCAGCGCGCGGACTTCGAGCAGCAGCTCATTGGCATCGTAAGCCACGACCTGCGCAACCCCGTGAGCGCCATCCTCCTGGGCGCCGCCAGCCTGATGCGCCGCGAGGAACTGGACGAGCGCAGCACCAAGGCCGTCAGCCGGATCCAGTCCGCCGCGGAGCGGGCCCACCGGATGATCCGCGACCTGCTCGACTTCACCCAGGCGCGCCTGGGCGGCGGGCTGCACATCCAGCGGCGCCCGTCGGACCTGCACGAGATCATCGACGGCGTGCTGGAGGAGATTGAAGCCACGCACCCGGACCGGGAGATCCGCCGGCGCCGGGGCGGCAGCGGCCTGGGGGAGTGGGATCCGGACCGGCTGGGGCAGATGGCCCAGAACCTGGTGACCAACGCGCTGAGGTACAGCCCCCGGGACACCATCGTCCTGGTGGAGACCCACGGCACGGACGACGCCGTGACGCTGTCCATCCACAACGAGGGCGCCCCCATCCCCCCGGAGCGGCTGGACCGGCTCTTCCAGCCGCTGCAGCGCGCCAGCGGCGAGGTGGACCACAGCAGCCGGAGCATCGGGCTGGGGCTCTACATCGTGAAACAACTGGTGGAGGCCCACGGCGGCACCGTCACCGTGACGTCCACCGCCGAGGCGGGCACCACCTTCACCGTGCGGCTGCCCCGCCACGTCCCGGCGGCGCCCGAGCTCCCCGCGAGCCCGTAGCGCGTCGCCCCGGGCCTGGCCTGGCCGGGCGGACCGCGCGCCCCAAAAGCAAAAGGCCCGCGAGATTTCTCTCGCGGGCCTCTCTCACTTCAGTGTGGAGCTAACCGGGATCGAACCGGTGACCTCTTGAATGCCATTCAAGCGCTCTCCCAGCTGAGCTATAGCCCCGTCTTTTCGCTGCGTGCTGCCCGGGCCGCCGTGGGGGGCGGTCCGTGCCGTGAGGCGGCGCGACTTCTACGGCTTCTTCGTCCCAGACGCCACAACTTTTTGCGGCTTCGCGACGGTTTTTACCTTCAAACGGTCCGCCACCTCTTCTCCTTCCCGGAGCAGGTCGGTGAGGGACGCGGCGTGGTCCGCCGCCGCCTTCTCCGCCGCGGCGATGTTCTGCAGCAGCCGGGCGAAGTTCGCGGGCAGCTCCAGCCGGCCTGCCTGGACGGCCTGCCAGACGGCCTCGCCCAGCTCGCGGTGGGTCTGCTCCTTCTTGTCCTTGAGGAAGGCGGCCTTGCCGTTGGCCCGTGCCAGCTCCGTGTTGCGCTCAACGGCCTCCCGCAGCTTGGCCAGCTTGGCCTCGGCCGCCTGGAAGGCCTCGTTGATCTGCCGCATCACTTCGGTCTGCTTCGGATCTGCCGCCACGGCTGTCACCCTCGGGAGAGGAGAAGGTCGTTCGTGCGTAACGTGGCCGCTCGGCGACTGTCAACCCGCCTTGCGGACCAGCCGGGCGGCGAAGAAGCCCCCGCCGGGGACCCGGGGCGGCAGGGCGCGCAGGTACGGGCCGTCCACTCCCACCTGGAGCTCCGCGGGCCACCCCTCCCCCACCGGCTCCAGGGCGAAGCCCGGGTGCTTCTGGAGGAAGCCCTCCACCACCGCGTCGTTCTCCTCCGGCAGGACGGAGCACGTGGCGTAGACGATGCGCGCCCCGGGCTTCACCTGCGCGGCCACCTCCGCGAGCAGCGCGGACTGCGTGGCCTGGAACTCCGTGATGGCCTTGGCGGACAGCTTCCACTTCTGATCCGGCTCGCGCGCCAGGGACCCCGTGCCGCTGCACGGCGCGTCCACCAGCACCACGTCCACCGCGTCCAGCGGCACCGGATGCGGGAACGACACCTGCTTCAGGCCAAACTCGCGCACCCGGTCGCGCGCGTCCGCCAGCCGCCGCTTGGAGCGGTCCCCCGCG
Source organism: Corallococcus macrosporus (assembly GCF_017302985.1). Lineage (NCBI taxonomy): Bacteria > Pseudomonadati > Myxococcota > Myxococcia > Myxococcales > Myxococcaceae > Corallococcus > Corallococcus macrosporus. Next base: position 46,615 of record NZ_JAFIMU010000001.1, on the reverse strand, counting down.
AGCACCTTCCCCTTCGCGCCCACGAGGTCCGCGAGCCCCAGCGTCTTGCCGCCGGCCCCCGCGCACACGTCCGCCACGGTGAGCCCCGCCAGGGTCGCCCCGGGCGGCAGGCACGCCAGGACGATGAGCTGGCTGCCCACGTCCTGCACCTGGAGCCGCCGGACCTTCATCGTCCTCGACTCGAAGATGCGGTGGCTGGAGTCCGCGACGCGCAGCGCGTCCGGAGCGCACGGCACGGCCTCCGCCGCCACGCCTTCTTGCGCCAGCGCCGCGAGCACCGCGTCCCGCGTCCCCGGAGGCCGCGCGCGGAAGTGCAGTGAGGGCTCCTCGTCCAGCGACGCCATCAGCCCCGCGAGCGTCCCTTCCGGGTACACCTGCGCCAGCCGCTGCGTGAGCCACCCCGGGAACGAGTACCGGGTGGCCAGCCGCTCGACGACGGCCTCCGCGGACTCCGAGCCCTGGGCCGGGGGAGGCTCCGCGAGGGGCTTCGTGACGAGCCCCTCCAGCACCGCGTCATGCAGCGTGCGCGGCCGCACCGGCCCCGGCAGCTTCACCTCCGGCCCGACGCGCGCCCAGCCCTCGCCGCAGAACAGGCGCCGCCAGAGCGCGTAGCGCACCAGGGCCTGATCCTCCGTGAGGACGTGCTTGCCGGGCGAGTGCCCCAGCGTCCGCGCCGCCAGGTCCAGCAGCCGCGTGTGCCGGGACAGCTCGCGCGCGGCCATGGCCACGAAGCGCCGCTCCTGTCCGCCCAGCCCCTCCGCCTCCCGTAGCGCGGTGGCGAGCGCGGCCTTCAGCGGCTCGCCCTTGAGGACGGCGATGTGCGTTTCAATCGCCGCGGTGGCCGCGCGCCGGGACGGACGCCCCAGGCGTGACGGCTCATGCGGCGTGGGCCAGAGGGGGATGTCCAAGGGTGACCTCGTCGCCTAACCGCGCAGCGGCACGCACACGGCCAGCGCACCGGCCCGCGTCTTCAACTGGGGCGACGCACCGAGAGACAGGAACAGGTAGCACGGAGCGGCGTAGCGCTCCCCGTCCAGCTCCAGGTCGCCCTCCACCAGGAGGACGCCGTGGGCGCACTGGGGGCGGCTCCAGGGGAAGGTGGCGTCCGGAGAGAGCCGCACCCACATCCGGGCGCTGTCCGGCGTGGACCCCGCGCACCGAACCCCGGGCGAGGGCTCCGTCCAGTCGGGCGCGTCCCCGGCGGGAGGGGTCGAGGCCTCGGCGACGGCCTGGCGCTTGAGCTCCAGGAAGCGCTCCACCAGCCCCAGGATGTCATCCACCTGGAAGGGCTTGATCAGCAGCGCGTCCGGCTCCGAGGGGTGCAGGACCTGGGCGACCTCGTCCGGACCGGCGGCGCTGACGATGGCCACCGGGTGGCGCTGGCGGCGCGCGGCCTCCAGGACGCCCCGGCCGTCCGCGTGGCCTCCGGCGATGCGCATGTCGGTCATCACCAGCTCGAAGCGGTCCGCGCGCAGGGCGCTCAGCGCTTCGTCGAGGGTGCCCACCGCCTGCACGTCCGCCATCTCGGAGACCAGCTCCCCCATTCCTTCGCGGAGGCTCGGATCATCCTCGACCAGCAGAACCTTCATCGCGTCTTCCAGCGCGGGGGACAGGGGAGCGCTTTCACGTTCGGGCGGCCCGGAAGGACGGCATGGTGGGCGCCGGGTCTGCGTTTGAAGATGGCCCTCCCCGGACTCGAACCGGGACGCGGGGTCAGCCGCAGCGGATTTTGAGTCCGCCTCGTCTACCAATTTCGACAGAGGGCCCCTTGGGTGTGAGCGAGGCGGCCGAACGTATATCGCGCCTTCGGTTCGTGTGCATCCGAAGATTGCGGCTGTCCACGCACACCGCTAAAGGGGCAGCGCATGTACAACCTCCTCATCTCCCTGGCCATCGGGCTGGCGGTCGGCGTGCTGGTGAAGCTCGCCGGCGGCTTCTCCTGGTGGGCCGGCATCGTGCCCGGCGTCATCGTCTTCTTCGCTGCCTACATCGTGCTCGCCCGCCGGGTCTCCACCCGGGTCCAGGCGCTGATGACGACGGTGCAGAATGATCTCCAGGGCCAGCCCGCCAACCAGAAGGAAGCCCAGGGGCGCGTGGACCGGGCCGTGAAGACGCTGGAGCAGGGCCTGGTCTGGGACAAGTGGCAGTTCCTCATCGGCCCGGAGATCCACGCGCAGATCGGCATGCTGAAGTACATGGTGAAGGACCTGGACGGCGCGAAGCCCCACCTGGAGAAGGCCAGCGGCCGCAACTACATGGCCAAGGCCATGGAGGGCGCCCTGCACTTCCGCCGCAACGACGCGGCCGCCATGAAGACCTCCTTCGAGGCCGCGGTGAAGAGCGGCAAGAAGGAGTCCATCGTCTGGGCGGTGTACGCGTGGTGCCTCCTGCAGCTCAAGGACAAGGACGGCGCCCAGCGCGTGCTCGCGCGCGGCGTGGAGCAGAACCCCTCCGACGAGAAGCTCAAGGGCAGCCTCGCCCAGCTGCAGAACGACAAGCGCCTGAAGATGAAGCCCTACGAGCCGCTCTGGTGGCAGTTCGGCCTGGAGGCGCCGCCGATGATGCCGCCCATGGGTGGCGGGCGCCGCGTGCAGTTCACGAACCGGCGCTGAGGTCCCGCTGGACGTGACGACCGGGCGCCACCGCCATGGCGCCCGGGTCCCGCTTCAAGATCCCGTCGATGGCGCCGCTTCGTGCGCGCGCTTCCGGGGAATTCTCAACGGATCAGCCGCTCCACCCCACCACCGGACAGCGCTCCGGTGCGGCCCTTCGTCCGGCAATTCCTACCGTGCGCGGCGCCCCCACGCTGCAACGTCTTCCGGCTGGCTTGTTGGCTGTCGCGCGGGCCCCCATGCAACCCCCTGAAAAGAGGCCGGCCGCGGCGTGAGTCGCGGGGCACAGGGCTTGCTCTCGGCAAGGGCACGCGGGCGACCGGGGCGGATGGTTCCCAAAGCCCCCGCGGAGGCGGACGGGCTTGGCAGCCGGAGGTCTCGGGTGAAGGTTGGATGGGTGGGTGGGTGCTTGCAAGACGGGGCGGCGGCGGGTGCGCGTGGGGCGCAAGGGCGTGGGGAGCACCTGGAAGGGCGTGGCGCCCGAGACTTTCGGCCTGCCATTTCGGGACAGGCGAGCGGAGCGAACCAGTTCATGGAACGGCACGGCCGCAGCAGTGAGCGCGCGCTCCTGCTCATCATCGAGGACGACACCGCCGTGCGCGAGGGTCTGATGGACCTGCTCGCCCCGCGCTTCGACGTGCTGGCCGCGCCGGACGCGGACGCGGGCGTGGAGCTGGCGCGCGAGCACCGGCCGGACCTGGTGCTGCTGGATCGCTTCCTGCCCTCCGGGGATGGGCTGGCGGTCCTGGAGACGCTCCAGAACGACGTGCGCACGGAGACGGTGCCGGTCATCTTCCTGACGGGGGACGCGGACGAGGCGACCCTGGAGCGATGCCTGGAGATGGGCGCCGTGGACTTCATCCACAAGCCGGCGAGCTCGCGCGAGCTGCTCGCCCGCATCGACCGCGCGGTGCGCCAGAGCGAGCAGCAGCGCAAGCTCCAGGTGCTGGCGCAGACGGACGCGCTCACCGGCCTGGCGAACTTCCGGGCGCTGTCGGTGCGGCTGGAGGACGAGTTCAAGCGCGCCCTGCGCTACGGCTACGCGCTGAGCGTGGTGGTCATCGACCTGGACCACCTGAAGGCCATCAACGACGGCATGGGCCACGACGTGGGCAACCGCGCCATCCTGGCCCTGGCCACGCTGATGCAGGGCAACCTGCGCGAGTCCGACTTCGCGGCGCGCTTCGGCGGTGACGAGTTCGTCGTGCTCTTGCCGCACCAGACGTCCATGGAGGCCGCGGTGTTCGCGGAGCGCCTGCGCTCGGAGCTGCGCGGCGTGAACGTGCAGCGCGGTGACGGGCGCCCGGCGCCCTTCGGGTTGAGCATCAGCGTGGGCGTGGCGGACCACACGGCCGACTCCCCGCGTGAGAGCACGGAGGCCTTGCTGAAGGCGGCGGACGCCGCGCTCTACGAGGCCAAGCGGGAGGGACGTGACCGGGTGGTGGTGTACGGCCAGTCGGTCCACGCCCCCGCGGCGCAGCGGCACTGACGGCGGGAAGGGAACGAGGGCGCGCGATGAGCGGGACCAGCAAGCTTACGAGTGGTTCGAGGGTGGCGATCGTCGGCGGCGGCATCGCCGGTGCGGGGCTCGCGGCGTCGCTGCTCTTCAACGGCCGCGCGCGGGGCGTGGCCCTGGACGTGCGCGTCTACGCGGGGGGCACCGAGGAGCGCACCGCGCCCCCTGCCCTGCTCACGCCGGAGTGCCGCTCGCGGCTGGCCGCGCTGGGCTGCCGGATTCCGCCGGAGTGGCGCGCGCACGAGCTGCGCGGCGTGGAGGTGATTTCCCAGGGCGAGGGCGAGCGCGAGCTCTTGCCGTGCGCCGCGGGCGGCCTCTGGGTCGTGGACGGCTGGCCCAAGGGTGAAGGCGGCCTGGACATGGTGCGCCACGTGCTGTCCACGGCGGCCAGCGCGCAGGGCGCCCGGTTCGTGGACCGTCACGTGGAGCGCGTGGAGCGTCAGGCTCCGGCGCCGGACGCGCCCACGGCGGTGCGCAACGCGGGCCCCCTGGTGGTCCGCGCGCAGGGCAGCGGCGAGCGCTTCCACGCGGTGGCGCTGGCCGCGGGCGCCGGGCCGCTCATGGGGGACAACTTCTTCAAGGGCTTCCGTCCCGCGCCGTCCATGCCGGCGGTGCAGGCGCGGCTCCAGGGCGCGATGACGGGCCGGGACCTGGCGCCGGTGGCGCGCCTGTGGATTTCCCCGCTGCCCGCCGTGGATGCGCTGTTCCTCATCCCGGGCGCGTCGTCCGTGTACGCGCTGGCCTTCGGCGCGGCGGTGACGCCGGCGGACCTGTGCCAGGTGCTGATGATGGCCGCGCGCGACGGCCTGCTGGAGGAGGGCTTCGAGGTCGCGGCGCTGGAGACGACGCGCCTGCCCTTCGGCCCCGGCCGCACGCTGGTGGCGCCCGGGCAGTTGGCGGTGGGCCCCGCGGCCTTCGGCCACCCGCTGCAGGTGGGCCTGTCGGAGACGCTGGCGTCGTGCAGCCGCGCCGCGGTGGCGCTGCTGGATGGCGGGCTGGACGCGCCGTCGCTGGAGCGCCGGTACGTGCGCGACGGGCTGGGCGAGCTGATGGAGGACGCGGCGGCCGGTGCGCGCTCCATCGCCTGGCTGCGCCGCGCGGGCAAGCGGGCCCCGGCGGCGTTCGTCGCGGCACGCGCGAAGCACTCGCAGGGCGGTGTGTATGGCGGCGGCGTGCTGGGCCTGAGCGCCCCCACCCCGCTGGGCCTGCTGGCCGCGGCGCGCTGGTCGGGCGTGCGCGAGGTGGTGGGCTCGTGGCTGCGCACGCCGATGGAGCCCGTGCCGACGTTCGTGCCGGAGGTGGAGCCGGACCTGTACTACGTGGTGGACGACGACGCGGACACGCGCGAGGCGCTCACGCTGCTCCTGGAAAGCACCGGCGCGCGCGTGGTGTCCTTCGCGGACGAGCTGGCGCTGTTCTGCGCCGTGGCCCGCCGCCCGCCCACCGCCATCCTGCTGGACGTGGTGCTGCACTGGGTGGATGGCCTGCGCCTGTGTGAAGGCCTCAAGCAGCACCCGCTCACCCGCGACACGCGCGTGCTGGTGATGAGCGGCCTCAACCGTCCGCACGTGCGCCAGCGCGCGCTCGACGCGGGCGCGGAGGCATTCCTGCCCAAGCCGGTGAACCCGGACCGCCTCCTCTGCCAGCTCACCGGCCGCGTGCCGGATCCGCTCGCCGCCGCCCCGCGTGAAGTCCCGCGGCCCGTCGTGGTGGAGAGCTTCGGCGAGGATCGTTTCGCCTCCTGACACCTGACCGCGCGCAAGTGTTGACCGGGGCCCTGGGCTCCGGGGCCGTGGATTGTGGGCCGCTCCTTCCGTGCACAGGGTGCGCGGCCCATGCTCTCTTCCCGCCTCTTCGCAGGTGCCGTGCTGTGCCTCTCGGTCGCGTGCTCGGACAAGACGACGTCCAACAACGGTGATCAGACCCCGTTGGATGTCGCCATCCCCACGCCCCAGGTGCCTCCAAAGGAGGACGCCGTGCGCGCGGTGTCGGTGCCCAACAACCTGGTGAAGCCCGCGAAGCAGACGTTCGGCGCGGAGCGGCTGGCGCAGCTGCGCGTCCCCGCGGGCTTCCAGGTGGGCGTCTTCGCGCAGGGGCTCACGAACCCTCGCAAGCTCGCGGTGCGCCCCAGCGGCGCCGTCTACGTCACCGAGCGCGAGGCCGGCCGCGTCACCCTGCTGCGCGACACGAACGGCGACGGCGCGGCGGACACGAGCGTCGTCGTGGCGAGCGGGCTGGGCACGAAGAACTCGGGCGTGCACGGGCTGGCGCTCCAGGGCGACCGGCTCTTCATGATCACCGACCGGCAGGTGCTGGTCGCCGCGGTGAACGCGGATGACACGCTGGGGGCCCCTGCCCTCTTCATCGACCGGCTGCCGGACGCGGGGCAGCACCCCAACCGGACGCTCGCGTTCGGGCCGGACGGCAAGCTGTACGTGTCCGTGGGCAGCACCTGCAACGCGTGCGCGGACGCCAACCCGGAGAACGCCACGCTGCTGCGCTTCGAGCCGGACGGCACGGGCCGCACCGTGTTCGCGAAGGGGCTGCGCAACACCATCGGGTTCGCGTGGCACCCGGTGTCCGGGCAGCTCTGGGGCATGGATCACGGCTCGGACTCACGCGGGGACGACTACCCGCCGGAGGAGCTGAACCGCATCCAGCAGGACGCGGACTACGGCTGGCCCTACTGCCTGGGCAAGCAGGAGCCGGACGCGTTCCTCAGCCAGGAGCCGCCGGACATGCAGTCGCGCCCGGAGTACTGCGCGAAGACGCAGCCGCCGGTGCTGGAGTACCAGGCGCACTCGGCGCCCATGAGCCTGAGCTTCTACACGGGCACCCTCTTCCCCGCGGAGTTCCGTGGCAACGCCTTCGTGGCGATGCGCGGCTCGTGGAACCGCAACCCGCCCACGGGCTACAAGGTCGTCCGCGTGCGCTTCGACGCCCAGGGCACGCCGACCGCGTTCGAGGACTTCGCGTCGGGCTGGCTCGGCGCGGACGGCACCACGCAGTTCGCCCGGCTGGCGGACACGGCGGTGGCCGCCGACGGAGCGCTGCTCGTCACGGACGATGCGAACGGCGTCATCTACCGCATCGGCTACTCGGGCTGAGCTTCACTCACTGATATCCCTATTTCACCGCGAGTGAATAGGCGCCAGGGGCATCCTGGCGCTCAAGCCTCCACGTGGCGGATGCCCCGCCGCAGCATGAGCGAGCCGGACATCATGGAGATGCCCCGGAAGAAGACGGCGAGCCCGACGAGGGTCCCCACGAGCCACACGGAGGACTGCGGCCAGCGGGCCATGACGCTGATGCCCAGGACCACGGAGATGGCGCCGTAGGCCAGGTCCCAGCCCCACTGGAAGTAGCGGTCCATGACGGACGTGATGACGTGGAAGAGGCCGCTGGCGAAGAAGTAGCCGGCGATCAGCAGCGTCAGCGAGGCGAGCCCCGCGGCCGGGTACATGACGGTGAGGATGCCGACGACGGTGGTGAGCACGCCGCCGAGCATGAAGGACCAGAAGGCACCCCGGCCCTCGCCGCGTGAACGGACGGCCGCGATGATCTCCAGCACGCCGCCAATCACCAGCATCATGCCGATGAAGAAGACGGTGACGAAGCTGGTGAAGACCGTGGCGCCCAGCAGCACGACGCCCGCGATCGACGTCAGCAGCCCCAGGAGGAAGGGAGCGCCCCACATGGCCGAGGCCCCTCGGGAAAGGCGGTCCGGCCGGGTGTCCGGCGCGCGTTCGACGTTCGGTCTCATGGCGATCTCCACGGTGATGGCTGCCCGCCTCGGGCCCTCGGCCGCCTGTCGGTCCGGGAGTGGACGTGGGGGAAGCGTTTCCTGGTGGAAGATGGGAGCGGAGCCGGGTGCGAACAATCCGCGCCGCCAGGCGAATCAAGTGAAGCGCCGAGCAGGGGCCGGGAAGGCCCGCTCCGCTCAAGGGGTGGGGCGGGCGTACGGGGGCGCGAGGAACACCGCGCCGGGCTCCTTGCGGAACCACGTGAGCTGCCGCTTGGAGTAGCGCCGGGTCTCCTGCGCGGTGTCGGCGATGGCCTCTTCGCGCGTCATCCGGCCCTCCACGACGGCGCGGGCCTGCACGTAGCCGACGCTGCGCATGGGGGCCGCGTCCGCGTAGCCCTGTTCCAGCAGGGCCCGCGTCTCTTCCACGAGTCCGCGTGCGAACAGCGCCTCCGTGCGCGCGTTGATGGCGGCGTAGAGGGCGTCGCGCGGCGGGTCGAGCACGTACAGCTGGAAGGGATAGCGGTCCGGCGCGAAGGCATGCGCGCGGCGGAACTCCGAGGCGGGGACGCCCGTCTGCGCGTGGATCTCCAGCGCGCGGACGACGCGCACCAGGTCCTGGGGCGGCAGCTTCGCGGCGGTCTCCGGATCCACCTCGGACAAGCGGCGGTGCACGGCCTCCCTCCCCTGCTCCGCCGCGAGCGCCTCCAGCTCCGCGCGCAGCGAAGGCAGGGCCCCGGGTGCGTCCACCACGCCGTGCAGCAGGACGCGCAGGTACAGGCCGGTGCCGCCGACGACGAACACGGGCCGGCCGCGGGAGGCGATGTCCGCGATGGCCGCGTCGGCGCGGCGCTGGTATTCGGCGGCGGAGAAGGTCTCCAGCGGATCCACGCAGGAGACCAGGTGGTGCGGCACGGCGGCCAGCTCCTCGGCGGAGGGCTTGGCGGTGCCGATGTCGAACGCGCGGTACACCTGCTGCGAGTCCGCGCTGACAATCTCTCCGCCCGAAGCGCGAGCCCAGGCGATGGCCAGCGCCGTCTTCCCCGACGCCGTGGGCCCAGCGATCACCGTCAAAGGCACCCGCGTCTCAGCCACCGTCATCCGCCTCCCACGCCCGCTGTAACGCAGACGCGAGACAAGCGCGAGCCTCTACAGCCGCGCCCGCACCGCAGCGGCCGCGCTGGCATCGCGCGCGAACACCAGCCGCACGGTCTCCACGGACGACAGCACGCGCCCCGCCGCGCCCACCAGTGCGCCCCGGCCCGCCGCCGTGGGCTCGGGCAGCATCGCGTTGAGCAGCAGCACACGGGCCACGTCCCCCGCGCCCTGCGCCTCCCACCGCGAAGCCGCGTCCCAGCCCAGCGTGCCCACCGCGACGAGCGTCGCCTCGGAGGTCCGGGCCGGGACGTTCCAGGGCGTTCCCGCGGCCCTCCACCCTCCCCCCTCCACGGGCCACACGGCCACCAGCTCGTCCGCGAGCATCGTCCCGCCCGCGTCGCGCCACAGCCCGCCCAGGGTGCTCTTGCCCGCGCCGGAGTGGCCCACGAACAGCGCGGCCCGGCCCTCGTGCACCAGCCCCACGCCGTGGAGCAGCAGCCCGCCGCGCTTCGCCAGCGCGGACGCGAGCATCACCTTGATCACGTTCTCCACCGGGTACCGGCCGGATCCGATGACGTCCGCGTGGCGCCGGTCCGCGGAGAGCACCGCGGAGTACCCGGCGCCCTCCACCCGCAGCGAGCCTGCGTCTCCAGGCTCCAGCCGGGGCAGCTCCTGCACGGTGGGCGGAGCACCCGGGTTGGAGGGCGTCCGCATCACCAGCCGGGCATCGGCGGCCACGGCCTCTGGCGCGAGGAACGCGCCGAACACGCGCTGGAGCGGACCGGCGAGCGCCGCGTCCTCCACCTCCAGCGACACCGTCCACCCGGCCAGGGTGATCCGGAGCATGCCTTCACGGGGACCCGCCGGGGGGTCCCCGCCGTTCACGGCACGCACTCCGATTCGCCGGGGATGGTGCACGTGGACAACTGCGCCAGCGCGACGAAGGGCTGCTCCCACAGGATGGCGGGAGCCACGTACACGGCGGGCGCGGCCGGCGGCTTCGGCACCGGGGCACCCGCTGGAGGCTGTGAAGGTCGTTGGCTCACGTGATGGCCCACCTAGAAGGGCACCGGGAAGGCGCAGATTCGACCATCCGCGGTACCGACATGCAACCGGCTTACGGTGTGGTCGATGGTCGGCGTGCCGATGGCCTGCGCCGGGCCCACCGTCACCTGCCCGGAGTCCACACCCGTGTCCAGCTCCAGCTGGTGCACCTTGCCGTCCGAGCTGCCGACGTAGATGCGCGCCACGCCGTTCTGGTTCAGGGTGAAGGAACCGGCCGGGCCCGCGATGGGCGTCGACCACAACAGCGCCGGCACGTTGGTCGCGTCCATCTCATAGCGCTCCACCTTGCCGTCCGCCGTGCTCACCACGAAGCCCCGGCCCAGGGGCCGCGCGAAGTGGGTGAACGCCCGCGCCGTGGAGGGCCGCACGGTGACCGTCCAGGCCGTCGTGAACGTGGCCGGGTTCACGCCGTACACCCGGCCGTCGTTGGCGGTGACCAGGATCTGGTTGCTCGTGGCGTTGCGGACCACGCCGAACTCCAGGTCGCCCAGCGACAGCCGCGCGACCTCCGCGCCCGTGAGGCTGTTGAGCACGCGCAGCGTGGCGGCGCTCACGCCCGACTTCGTCGCGACGTAGAGCCGGTTCGTCGAGTAGTCCACCTGCATGCCGCCGCTCACCATGCCCAGGTCCCCGGGCCGGTAGCGCCAGATGAGAGCGCCCGTGGCCGCGTTCAGCGCGACCACCTGGTTCTGCGCGGACGCGTTGCGCGTCGCGAAGATCGCCAGGTCCACGTTCGAGAACGTCGTCCGGTACTCCGGGTTCGCGTAGTCCAGCAGCTGCGTCACCGGGAACGAGCTGATGTTCCCCAGGCCCAGCGTCGTGTTGCGCCACAGGAACTCACCCGTGGCCGCGTTGAGCACCGCCGGCACGCCGGCCTGGTCGCCTACGACGAGCCACTGCTGCCCCGGCCGGCCCAGCAGCGGTACCACCGGGAAGCGGCTGCCAATCAGGCCCGTCATCTTCACCGGCCGGAAGCGCTCCGCGCCGTCCTCGGACGGGTTCACCGTGTTCGTGAGCGAGCCCACCACGGAGTCGTTGAAGGAGCTGAAGATGCCCACGCCCAGCTCGGTGACGGGCTGGAGCTGCGAGGACAGGCCCACCGAGTAGCACCACAGCGGGTTGCCCGCCACGCGCGCCCGGGGCGTGGCCAGCAGGCCCACCGAGGTGGGCTGATTGCCCGGGCCGTACCGGAACTGATCATCCGCGTTGAACACCCGGTAGACGTACGTCGTGCCGTTCGTCACCCCCGTGTCCGTGAAGGACGACGCGGAGCTGAACTCATCCGAGTACGCCACCGTCGCGTTGCCCAGCGTGGCCCCCACCGCGTAGCGCACGCCGCTGGTCGGCTCGGTGTTGGGCGTCGCCCCCGGCGCGCGCAGCACCAGGGTGCCGCCATGGTTGAAGGGGTTGTTCCAGGTGAGCGTCACGCTGCCGTCGCGGGCCACGCCGGTGAGGCGCGACACGTCCGGGGACGCGGTCACCGCGAGCAGCGTCATCGTCGCCTCCACGCGGATGCGCGGATCGTTCCAGCCCTGGTTCAGCTCCAGCCGGTGACGGAAGGCCGTGTCCTCGGTGACGGCGGTGAAGCCCGAATACGTGATGCGGAAGGTGGCCTCGCCGCCCACCGGGATGCCGGTCTCCGACTCCCAGATGTAGCCGGCCGCGTCCGTGTAGACGTTCCAGTTCCCGAACGCCTGCGGGCCCGACGCGGCCACCGCGAAGTAGTTCACCGCGGGCTTGAACAGCTTCACCTCGATGATGGGCAGCGCGCCCCGGTTCTGCACCGTGTACGCCACCGTCACGGCCGTGGCCGCGGTGGACATCGTCTCCTGGCTCAGCCGCACGCGGTGCTCCACGATGCGGCCCTTGCGCGCCGTCACCAGGTCCCCCGCCACCGCCGAGCCGTTGAGCGTCGCGTCCACCTGCGCCTGGAACTGGTAGCTGGCGCCGGGCGTGCCCGACACCTGGTAGCGCCACGTGAACTGCGCGGAGGCTCCGGGCGCCAGCTGCGCCAGACTCTCTGGCGTCGGTCCGGACACGAGCGTCGCCGTCGCGTTGCCCAGCCGCACCGGCGCGCGCGGGCGCACCTGAGTGTACGAGTTCGTGGCGGATGCGTTGAACACCGTCATGCGCAGCGTCACCTGGTCGCCGCTGAACGCATCCACGACGTCCATGTCCGCCGTCGCGACCAGGTTGCCCACGTCCGCCATGGGCGAGTCCACGAGCGGCGCGTTGGAGCCACTGTTCGTCGTGCGCGCGCGGACCCGCGCGGCCACGGCACCGGCGGCGGTGGGCCTCAGCGTGACCGCGAAGACGCCCGCGGACTGCAGCGCCACGACCCTGCTGGTGGTGGGGTCCTTGGTTACGGTGGTGAGGGGCACGCTGGTCGTGGAGGTGGGGTTGTCCACCGTCACGGTGGCCGAGCCCGTGCCGCGGTTCTCCACCACGGCGCGAGCCACGGTGGTGGCGTTGACCGCCAGCACGCGCGGCGCCAGCGTCACGTTCGTGGTGAGGATGGCGCGCGTCCACGCGGGCATGTTGCCGACGTTGTAGGTGTAGTTCGTGCCGTCACACTGGTCGCGGGCGTAGGTGCCCGCCGCCAGCCGCTCGGTGGCGCTGTCGGTGGCGCGGTTGGACGGGCCCACCACGCTCAGCACGAAGCGCGCGGTCTGGTTGCGCGCCAGGCCGCGCCCGTTGTCCACGCAGCCCAGCGTGGACTGGAACGTGATGCGCCGCTCGTTGGCGTCGACGTACTCGACCTTCCAGTTCGGGTTCTCCTCCGCCGGCAGGCCGCCCAGCAACTGGTAGCCGGTGGGCAGGACGAAGGACACCTCCGACAGGCGCGCGTCGAGCGAGGCCGCGGCCGTGTTGGTGACTTCCAGGACAAGGTCGGACGCGTCGTCCATCACCACGCGCGCGACCGTCTCTCCGGCGGCGGGGACGGGGCGCACGGTCCAGGTCTGGGAGAAGCCCACCGCGGGCAACAGCAGAGCGGCGAGCGCGAGGATGCGGACGTTCATGGCGTGCCTCACGTCACGGCTCCAGGGTGAAGGACGTGGTGGCCAGCTGCGCCCCGTCCAGGAAGAAGCGCACCTGCCAGGTGCCCGTCATGCGCGTCATGGACACCGGCGTGCCCGCCACCGGCAGCGAGTAGCGCAGCGTGCGCGTCTCCTCCGGCGGTGCCTCCACCGTCGCGCTCCGCTTCTCGTACGGACGCCCGCCCGGCGCGATGAACTCCACGTCCACCAGGCCCTTGTTCCGCACACCGCTCACCACGAAGTCCACGTCCACCTGCTGCACCTCGGACAGGGGCGCGGAGCCCTCGCCCACCACCACCGCGCTCCCGGACGGGGGCGGCAGCGGCGCCGGAGGCGGCTCCTCCTCCACGACCTCCGGAGGCGGCTCCTCGTCCGAGCCCGAAGCCGCGGGCGGCGGACGCGCCACGCCGCCGCCACCGGCCAGCACGTCCGTCGGATCCACGGGAGTGACGGAGCCAGTCCCCTGCCCCGGCTTCACGGCCGACGGCGGCGGCAGGGGGGACACCCCTTCCGAGCACGCCGACAGCATCACCGCACCCGCCAGCACCGCCACGAGCGCCCGCATCATGTGTCCTCCAGAGGCGCGGCACCGGCCGGCGCGCGCACTTCGTCCAACAGCCCCCGCCGCTGCAGCTCCGCCAGGAAGCGCAGCGTGTCGGTCAGCACGGGACCGACGTCCGTCGAAAACTCGGCGGCCACCTGCTCCGCCACCGCCCGGGCCGTGCGCTGTCCGTCGCACAAGGCCCAGATGCGCGCCGCCGTCGGGTTGAGCCCCCGCAGCGTGCGCCCCTCCGCATCCAGCACCAGGAAGTCCGCGCCGAAGCCCTCTCCCGAAGTCCCCGCACGCCGCCGGGGAACGCTGCCTTCCGGAAAGCTCATGCGCGGCCCGTCCTTCCCAGCCACGCGGCCACCTGGCGCTTCACCGTCGCGCGCCAGCGCCCCACGAGGCGCGGCCCCACGTCCCAGCGCTCCACGTCCAGCAGCGCGCCGCCCCGGCGCACCCGCCGGGCCCGGCCCAGGATACGGAAGAGGGGCAGCGGCGGATCTTCCGCGCCACCGTTGTCCCCGCGAAGCGCGCACACGCTGCCGTCACACCAGCGCACCCGGTGCAGCACCAGCGAGGACTCGAAGCGCGCCAGCACCACCTCACCCGGGCGCGGCGCCTCCAGCAGCGGCTCCACCTCCGCCACGTCCCCCGCGCGCAACGACGGCCACATGCTGTCCCCGGCCACGGGGATCCAACGCGGGCCATCGATCACGGAGGCGGGCTGGGGAGCGCTCGACATGGACAAAGGAATGTACCCCAACCTCTCAATGTCCGCGAATCTGCAAGCCTTCAATCCCCCAGCGATTCCCAGGACTTACGATGCTTAACACCTTTACTCCCAGGTTTTCCGGGAAGACAGGCCGCCCCCCTCCCCTCCGGCCAGGCGCGTCATGCCGGAGGGGGTGTTGGATCAGGAAGCGGGGGCCACGGCCGGGGCTTCCGGCTGGGCGCGCACGGTGGCGGCGACGCTGTCCAGGGACACCGGGACGGGCTCGCCGCCCGCCATGGGCTTGAGCTTCGCCTGGCGGCTCTGACGCTCCTGTTCGCCCAGCACCAGGGTGAAGCGGGCGCCGGACTTGTCCGCGCGCTTCATCTGGCTCTTGAGGCTGCCGCCGCGCGTGTCGAAGTCTACCTTCAGCCCTTCGCGGCGCAGGCGGCTGGCCAGCGCCAGGGCCTCGTCCTGCGAGCCCTCGTCCGCCACGGCGATGAACAGGTCCGGCCGCTGGACGAACGTCTTGCCGCCCTCTTTCAGGAGCAGCACCAGCCGGTCCAGGCCCATGGCGTAGCCCACCGCGGGCACATCCGGCCCGCCCAGGCCCTTCATCATCTTGTCGTAGCGCCCGCCGCCGCCCACCGTGCTGGCGGTGCCCAGCGCGGGGTGCGAGGCGATGAACTCGAAGACGGTGCGCGTGTAGTAGTCCAGGCCGCGCACCAGCCGGTGGTTCACCACGTACTTGATGCCCAGCACGCCCAGCTTGCGCTGCAGGTCCGTGAAGTGCGTGCGGCACGGCTCGCACAGGAACTCGAGCACGTTGGGGCCGGCCGCGGCCACCGCCTGGCACTTCTCGTTCTTGCAGTCCAGGACGCGCAGCGGGTTGCGCTCCAGTCGCTGCTGGCAGTCCGCGCACAGCTCTTCCCGGTGCGCGTTGAGGTACTCCACCAGCTTGGCGTGGTACGCGGGCCGGCAGTTGTCGTCGCCCAGCGAGTTGATGTTCAGGGTGACGTCCGTGAGGCCCAGGGCCTCCAGGAACTGCACCACCACGTCCATCAGCTCCGCGTCCTGCGCGGGCTCCTTGGCGCCGTAGGCCTCCGCGCCAATCTGGGAGAACTGGCGGTAGCGGCCCGTCTTCATCCGCTCGTAGCGGAACATGGGCCCCATGTAGAACCAGCGCGACACCGGCTCCTGGTTGTTGACGGAGTGCTCGATGTACGCGCGCGCCGCGGGCGCGGTGCCCTCCGGACGCAGGGACAGGCTGCGGCCGCCCTTGTCCTCGAAGGTGTACATCTCCTTGCCGACGATGTCCGTCTCCTCGCCCACGCTGCGCACGAAGAGCGCGGTGTCCTCCACCATCGGCGTGCGCACCTCGCCGTAGCCGAAGCGGCCGAAGAGCGTGCGCGCGGTGGACTCCACGAACTGCCAGACCTCGATTTCGCCCGGCAGAAGGTCGTTCATCCCCTTCACGCCGTTGATCTTCTGGCTCACGTGATGACTCCGATGCGCTTGCCCATCCGCACCACCGCCTCCGGCTGCATGCTGTCGTCCCAGCGCACGCGCCCGGGCTCGAAGCAGAGGATGACGGTGGAGCCCATCTCGAAGCGGCCCAGCTCGCCGCCCTTCTCCACCGGGATGCCCGCGCCGTAGCGGTGCACCTTGCCCGGCTGGCCGATGTGCGTGGTGATGTCCTCGTAGGACGCCTTGATGCGCGACACGCACGTGGCGCCCACCTTCACCACCGCCACCTTGCCGGCCACGGTGTCCAGGTACGTCACCAGCCGCTCGTTCACACAGAACAGCGACTGCTTGTTCTTCACCGAGGCGGGGTTCACCGGCCAGAACTCACCCGGGATGTACGCGTACCCGGTGATGGTGCCGCCCAGCGGCGAGTGGATGCGGTGGTAGTCGCGCGGCGACAGGTACACCGTCGTCCACGCGCCCCCGTGGAAGGGCTTCGCGGCCTGGGAGTCGCCCAGCAGCTCGTCCACCGTGTACTCGATGCCCTTCGCCTGGAGGCAGCGGCCGTTGTCCGCGTAGCCCACCTGCGACACGCGGCCGTCCACCGGGGACACGACGACCTTCTCACCGGCGTCCACCGGGCGCAGGCCCGGCTTCAGCCCGCGGGTGAAGAACTGCGCGAAGGTCGGGTACTTCTCGAAGGCGTGCTCCGCCTCCTCCATGTCCACGTTGTACGCCTTGGCGAAGGTGCGCATGGCCCAGTGGTGCACCGGCGCGGGCGCGGGCAGGCGCGTGGCCAGGCCCACCACGGAGGACACCGCCGACTTGGGCAGCACGCGCATCAACTTCATGAAGGTCTGTTCGTTCATCGAAGGTCGTCAGCTCGTCAGGAGAAAAAGGGGTTCAACGCCCGGCATCGTTCGCGGGCACCGTGCCGCCGTCCTCATAACGGCGCACGGTCCGCATGGCGCTCTTGGGTAACAGCGCCAGCACGCGGCCGTCTTCAATCACCAGCGACGTGTCCCGGTGGCTGGGGTACTCCAATTGGCAGGACGCCCGGTCGCTCAGCTGCCAGGTGTCCCGCATCCCCCGCCCCTCCACGGTGACGGGCACGGAGCGCGTGAAGCAGCCCCGGAAGCCCGCCACCAGCTCGGAGGCCGGGGTGCCCATCTGGGGCCCGGCAATCACCCCGGCGTCCCCCAGGCCGGCGTCCGCGGGCTCCGCCGCCTCGGGCTCGGGCCGGCGAGGGATGTTCGTCGAGGAGGGGTCCAGCGTGGGCACCGTGCGGGCGTTGGCCACCGCGCGGCGCTTCTCGTCCTGGGCCGCCTGCATGCGCGAGCGCCCCTGCTGGATGCGCTGGAGCAGGGACTGGGACGCGGCGGAGTCCACGCTGTCCGCGGGCACGCGCTGCAGCTGCGCCTCAATCTCCCCGATGGAGGGGTCCAGGTACGCCTCGTCCAGCTTCTGGGCGTAGAGCGCCGTCCACCGGCGGCTGGCCTGCTCGAACTCCGGCGAGGGCGGCGCGGGGGCGCGGCTGCACCCGGAGATGAAGAGGAGGGCTGCGAGGCCAAGGCCCATGAAGGGCCGCTTCGGACGGGGGACCTGGGGGCGCACGGCCCCGGTTTATGCCACCTTCCGTCCAGCCGCGCGCCTTTTCCGCACGGCGCGCGCCCTTCTGCCTACACGCCCAGGAACAGCCGCTTGCCGAAGTTGAGCGCCAGGTCCGCGTCGAAGATCTTCTGCGCGGAGGTCTCGATGTCGTACTCCACGCGCAGGTACTCCACCGTGCGCGCGTCCGTGTCACAGATGACGAAGCAGGCCCGGTTGTCGTAGTCGCGCGGCTGGCCCACGCTGCCCACCGACACGATGTACTTGTAGCCCTTGCGCAGCACGAACTTCTGGGCCACCACGTCGTTCACCTCGCCGTTGCCAATGGCGAACGCGCGGCACAGGTGGCTGTGCCCGATGAAGGTGACTTCCGGCAGCTCCGCCACGTACGGCGTCAGCTCCCGCGCCTGCTCCAGCGCGAAGATGTACTCGTACGCCTTCGGGTCGATGGGCGAGCCGTGGCAGAAGCCCACCTCGCCAATGCGGTACGTGTACGGGAGGCTGCGCAGCCAGGCCAGGTTCTCGTCGGAGATGACGTTGGCGCTCCAGTCGAGCGCGTGCCGGGCGGCGTCGTAGTAGTACGAGTAGTCCATCCGCCCCGCCACCGCGGCGTCGTGGTTGCCCAGCAAGGTGATTTCCGCCACCGAGCGCACCAGGTCGCAGCACGGGTTGGGGGACGCCCCGTACCCGACGATGTCCCCCAGCGACACGAAGCGGTCCACCTTCTGGTGCTCCGCCACCCTCAGCACCTCCGTGAGGGCCTCGATGTTGGAGTGGATGTCGGAGATGACGGCGATGCGCATGGGAACCCTAGTGGTGGGTTTGCTGCTGGGAGATGATGCGCCGCAGACTCGTCAGCGCGTCCGCGTCCAACGCTTCGAATCTCAGGCCCATGCCCGGAGGGCGGCCGGCGGGCTGCTCTTCCTGCCGCAACCAGACGACCGTGGCCTGCGCCTGCAACTGCGTGTCCGTCGCCTGCTGGGTGAGCCGCACCTGCGTCCGCGTCCCCGCCGCCAGCGGGGTGCTCGTCCTGAGGAAGAGGCCTCCCTCGCTCAGGTTGGCGATGCGTGCATACAGGGTCACGTTCTCACCCTCGCACCAGCAGCGCAGGAGGGTGCCGACCCGCGCGTGCTTTCGATTTTCGCTCAACCGGGGGGACCTCCCGACGCGGAACCTTCCCGTCCACGTCGGCGCTGAAAAAGGACGTCCGCACCGGATTTATTCATCCACTGCGTTCGGTCGAGACTAGGGAGGGTGGGTGCGGCCCGTCAAGTTCCACACCGGGCCGCCGCGCCACTCCTGAACTCCCCTACCCGCCGAGCGGGCCCAGGTCGTCGAAGTGGGTGAGCTTCTTGAACTCGGCGAAGCGGGCGTGGATCTCCGGGCGCTGCACCTCGCGCAGGCGCTCCAGGCTGAACTTCTCCACGGTGAAGGAGGCCATCACGCTGCCCATGACCATGGCCTTGCGCAAGAGCTGCTGATCCACCTTGCCGGAGGCGCCGGAGCTGGCCAGGGTGCCCATGAAGCCGCCGGCGAAGGTGTCACCCGCGCCGGTGGGGTCGAACACCTCCGACAGGGGGAACGCCGGGCAGGCGAAGATGTGGTCCTGGTCGAAGAGGAGCGCGCCGTGCTCGCCGCGCTTGATGACCACGCGGGACGGGCCCATGGACAGGATGGCGCGGGCGGCCTTCACCACGTTGTGCTCGCCGGACAGCTGGCGCGCCTCCGCGTCGTTGATGAAGAGCAGGTTCACGCGCTGGAGCGTCTTGAGGAGCGCGGGGCGGCTGCCCTGGATCCAGAAGTTCATCGTGTCCGCGGCCACCAGCTTGGGGGCCTTCACCTGGTCCAGCACGCGCGACTGGAGCTCCGGGTGGATGTTGCCCAGGAAGACGTAGGGCGTCTCGCGGTAGGCGGCGGGCAGGTTGGGCGAGAAGGACTCGAAGACGTTGAGCTGGGTGTCCAGCGTCTGCGCCTCGTTGAGCTCCCAGCCGTACTTGCCCTTCCAGCGGAAGGTGCGGCCGGCCTCGCGGGTAAGCCCCTCCAGGTCGATGCCGCGCCCGCGCAGGAACTGGAGGTGAGACTCCGGAAAGTCCTCGCCAATCACCGCCACCAGCTGCACGGGGCCGAAGAAGGACGCGGTGGTGGAGAAGTAGGTGGCCGAGCCACCCAGCACGTCCTCCTTCTTGCCGAAGGGCGTTTCCAGCGAGTCCAGCGCGATTGAACCGACGACGAGAAGAGACATGGAGGCTTCCTGGGGGGTGACCCGGCGCGGCCTACGGCATCGCGTCAGGGCACGGCGAATTCCAGGGGAAACCCCGTGCCCGTGCCGGGTACGACACCTTCCCGGCAACGTCAAGGACTACACAGCCTACAACGCGGGGACGCCCGTGGTGGCGATGAGGGCCTTCAGGTCGTCGTCGGTGAAGAAGAAGCCCGCGCCGAAGAAGAAGTCGCGGCCGGCGATGAGGCGCTTGGTGGCCGCGTCGCGCTGCTTGGCGTTGAGGATGTCGTCCATGCCCGCCATGACGAACAGGTGGTCGAACGCCTGGGCGCGCAGCGTGGCGCGCAGGCGCGGGTAGCGCAGCTCGTCCGCGGTGAAGTTGAACGCGTCCATCTTCAGGGTGAGCGCGTCGTCGAAGAGGTGCAGGTCCGCGCCCACGCCGCCCGTGGACTCGATGAGGCCCACGCGCAGGGTGGTGAAGTAGTAGCGCTTGGCGAACTGGAGGCTGATCTTGAAGGACTCCTTGGTCACCTTCTGCGTCTGGATGACCGGGTCCCCTTCGGACGGCGGGTTGGTCTGCACCACCTGCGTGCTGACGGAGCCGCGCGGGTCGTCGATGATCTCCAGCAGGTAGTACTTGTCCGGCTTGGGGATGAGCCGCAGCGACAGGCCGTTCTTCGACGCGCCCTGGGACACCAGGTAGCTGCTGAACAGGCCCACCTCCGTCTGGAGGGTGGAGAGGCGGGTGGCGAACTCGCTGACGTCGGTGACGGCCTCGCTGAGGCGCTGGCCCAGCTGCTCGTCGGTGAGCAGCGCGCCCGCGGCGCCCTCGCCGTCCTTCACCTTGCGGGTGATGTCCTCCAGGTTGGCCAGGGTGTTGTCCAGCCGGCCCAGGGTCTGCTTGAGGCTGGAGACGCTCTCCTTGAACTCCCCTTCCCCGCTGCCCACGATGTTCTTGACGGTGCCGAGCACCTCGCGGACGTCCTGGGTGATCTTCTCCACGTTGGTGACGATGCGGGTGACCTCCGCGCCGTTGCCCTGGGTGATGGCGCGCACGTCGGAGGACACGCCCTCCACGTTCGCCATGATGGTGTCCAGGCGGTCCGTGTTGCGGCGCACCGTCGCGTCCACCGAGTCCGACAGGCGGACCAGGTTCTCCACGATGCGCTCCAGGCTGCCCGCGCCCTTCTCGCCGCCCAGCACCTCGCGCAGCGCGCCCGTCACCTGCTGGATGTCGGAGGTGATCTGCGACAGGGACTCGAAGACGGCCTCCATGCCCTGGGTGTCGATGACGCGGCGGATCTGCCCGCCGTTCTCCATCTCCGGGGCCTGCTCCGTGCCGGGGTTCAGGTCCAGGAGGTAGTCACCCAGCAGCGACTCCGAGCGCTTGGTGATGGCGGCGTCCTGGCGGATGTCCACGCCCTTGCGGATCTTCAGCCAGATCTTCGCCCGGGTGCCCTCCAGGCTGATGTCGCTGATCTCCCCCACGGGGATGCCGGCGATCTGCACCCGGCCGCGCACCGCCAGGCCGGACGCGTCCCGGAAGTAGGCCCACACCTGGGTGGAATCACGGTCGCTCAGTCCGCCCTTCTTGGCGAACAGCACGAACGTGATGAGGAAGCCCCCGGCGGCGAGGACCAGCAGGCCAACACGGAAGGGCGTGACGAGCTTCTTCACCTGATGTGACTCCGAGCGCTACCACCGGCCGCGCGCGACTCTAACGATTTGCATGCCGGGTGCCAGCTTTTCATGAAGGGCTGGAATCCTTGGGGGACCGCCTTCCCCTCCCAAGGTCCTAGTTCTTGCCGAACCAGGTCTGCAGGAAGACCTCGACGGCGGGGTGCTTCGACGCCCGGAGCTTCTCCGGGGGGCCGTGCTCCACGATGACGCCCTTGGACAGGAAGGCGATCTGGTTGGCCACGTTGAAGGCGGACGCGATGTCGTGGCTGATGACCACGCTGGTGACGCCCAGTTCCTTCTGCGCGGTGAGGATCATGTCGTCCACGGAGTCCGTGGTGATGGGGTCCAGGCCGGTGGTGGGCTCGTCGTAGAGGACGACCTTGGGGTCCAGCACCACGGCGCGCGCCAGGCCCACGCGCTTGCGCATGCCGCCGGACAGGTCCGCCGGGAAGCGGTCCTCCACCGCCCGCTTGAGGCCCATGAGGTCCAGGCGCTTGCGCACCTGCACGCGGATCTCGTCCTCGGACAGCTTCGTGTGCTGCCGCAGCGGGAAGGCGACGTTCTCGAACACCGTCATGGAGTCGAAGAGCGCGGCGGCCTGGAACACCATGCCGAAGCTGCGGCGGACCTGCTGCAGGGCCTCCACGCTCATGGGGACGATGTCCTGCCCGTCCACGATGACCTGGCCGCTGTCCGGCTTGAGCAGGCCGATCATGTGCTTCATCAGCACCGTCTTGCCGGAGCCGGAGCCGCCCAGGATGACGCAGGTGCTGCCCTGCGGCACGGTGAGGTTGATGCCGGTGAGGACCTTGTTCCCCGCGAACGTCTTGTGCAGGTCCACGATGTCGATCATGGCCCTTGCAGCTCCGGAGGCCGATCCGGGCGGAGTCTGGGAATCCATCAGTGCATCAACATGCCGACGATGAAGTCGAGGATGAAGATGGCCAGCGCGCTCGAGACCATCGCCTCCGTGGTGGCCTGGCCCACGCCCTTGGCGCCGCCGGACGCGTTGAAGCCCTTGTAGCAACAGATGAGGGCCACGGAGAGGCCGAAGATGGCGCCCTTGATGAGCCCCTCGTAGACGTCCGACGGGGCCATCCACTGCTGGGTGCGCGACAGGAACGTGCCGGGGGAGATGCCCAGGCCGAACACGGCGACGACGTAGGCGCCCGTCATGCCCGTGGTGTTGAAGAGCATGGTGAGCGCGGGGACCATGAACAGGCCCGCGAGCACCCGGGGCACCAGCAGGTACTGCACCGGGTTGACGGCCATGGTCTCCAGCGCGTCCACCTGCTCGGTGACGCGCATGGTGCCCAGCTCCGTGCACATGGCGGAGCCGGCGCGCATGGTGACCATCAGCGCGGCGAACACGGAGGCCAGCTCGCGCGTGAGCGTCAGCGCGACGGTGGGGCCCACCAGGCTCTCCGCGTCGAACAGGGCGAAGGCCGTGGACGTCTGGAGGGCGAACACCATGCCGGTGAAGGTGCCGGTGAGCCCCACGATGAAGATGGAGCCCACGCCCACGAAGTCCAGCTGGGTGAAGAGGTTGTTCAACCGGAACGGGCGGCGCACGCTCCAGCGGAAGACGTCCAGGCCCAGGGCGACCACGCCGCCGATGCTGCTGACGACGTCGATGATGCCCTTGCCGAGGCCCTCCACCGACTGAGTGAAGGCGCCGGTGAACCGGTTGGGTTTGCTGGGGGTCTCGGTGGTCATGCGCTCAGGCGGGTGACTCTACGTGCTCCGGACGGCGGCACAAGGGAACTGAAGCGCCGCCCCGCTCCCACCCCTACCTCCATTGGCTGGTCGCCAGGGGGGCTCCCACGCGGCGCGAGGGTGGGATGCGATGGGGCTTCCTCCGCCTGGGGTCGGCCGTTATGTTCCGCGGCCCTCTTTACTTTCCACGCCCGGCGCGCCCCCGTAGGGGAGTTGCCGGGCCAGAGCGACACGACAGCATGGCTACTCTGAAGGTCGGCGGCGAGGTGGATGCCCAGTGCACCCGCTGCAAGATGAATCTGGCGCACACCATCCTCGCAATGGTGGGTCCGAAGATCGTGCGCGTCCGCTGCAACACCTGCGGCGGTGATCACGCGTTCCGGGGCGCCGCGGGCGTCACGGACCGCCCCACCAAGGCCGCCTCGACCCGCGCGCCGCGCGCAGCCTCTTCCAGCACGCCCCGCGCGGAGAAGGTGGTCATCTCCTTCGACGAGCAGTTGGCGGGCAAGGACATCGCGAGCGCGCCCAAGTACAGCCCCAAGGACACCTACAAGGTGGATCAGGTCATCCACCACCCGACGTTCGGGGTGGGCCTGGTGACGGCGGTGCGCGGCGACAAGGTGGACCTCACCTTCCGCTCGGACACCAAGACGCTGGTGCACGGCCGTGGCGGGGCTCCGGCGGACAAGCCCGCCTTCAGCCCACCCACGACCAAGCAGTCGGGTCCCGCGGACAAACCCATGGCCGAGCTGCCTACGGACGCGGAGCTGGATGCGGCCGGTGAGACTTCCCTGCCTTCCGGGGATTGACCCGGAGGCCGGAGCGGCGGTCAACTGGGAGGCTGGGTTTCCCGTATGCGTCCGCCGCTCCACTTCGCTGTCTGCCTGCTGATGCTGGGTGCCGCCGTGGCGCGGGCGGAACCGCCAGAGGTGGAGGCGACGCCCGGGCGCGTGGTGCTCGGGCAGGACACGGCCGTGGAGGTGCGGGTGCGGGTGCCCAAAGGCGCCGGCCCCGTGCGCGCGGCGGCTTCCTCCGGCACCTGGGCGGAAGCGCGGCTGGAGGGCGGCGCCGAGCGCGTCTTCCGCTGGACGCCGCCGCCCGTGCGCTACCCGCTGTGGGCGGTGCTCGCGTTCTGGGTGGAGGACGGCCGCGCGCCGGAGGTCACCACCGTGCGGCTGCCGCTCTTGGGGCGCACCACGCTGGACGTGTCCACCGCGCCGGGCGCGGAGGTGGTGGTCGCGGTGGGCGACGCGCGGTTCGGCCCGGTGAAGGCGGACGGGCATGGACGGGCGCAGGTGCCCGTGGAGGTACCACCGGACGCGACGGAGGCGCGCGTGCTCGCGACCCGGGGCACGCTCACCACGGATCGCAGCGCGCCGCTGGAGGTGCCCTCGCACCGTCCGCTCGTCGCCGCGCTCACGCCGGATCCGCTGCCCGTGGAGGGCGGCGGCTGGCTGATCATCGCGGGCACGGAGGAGCGGATCCCATCGTCGGCACTGGACGTCGAGGCGGAGGGCGCCACGGTGAAGCCGGTGTCCCCGGAGCGGGCGCTCTTCCAGGTGCGGCCCGACGCGAAGGCCACGAACGCGTCCGTCACCGTGCACTGGCGTGAGGCACCGGGCGAGGACGCGGTGCGGATCAACGCCGGGGTGAAGCCCGCCGAGGCCCGGCCGGCGGAGCCGGTGAAGATCATCGCGCCCCCCTCCCCTGCCCCGCCGCACGTGGCCGCTCGCTCGAGCGCGAGCCGGACGTCGATGTTCCTCCTGGGCGGCGCGGCGTTCGCGAGCGGCGCCAACGGAGGGCCGCTGCTGGGGTTGGGCGTGTCCGTGCCGCTGCCGCTGTGGCGCGACCGCGTGGCGGCGGAGGCGGAAGTGGGGCTGCGTCACGCGAGCCTGGATGGACGCCAGGGCACCACGGACGTGCACTCGCGCGTGTGGGGTGTCCCCCTGCTCCTGTCCGCGCGGGTCACCCTTTTTCAACAGGGCTCCTTTCAACTGGACGGCCGTGCAGGCGGGGGCGTGCTGGCGTTGAGTCACCGACTGTCGACTGACGCGGGTGAGACCGGGGACGTCTTTCCTGCCGCCGTGGATGAGCGCAAAGTGCGCGCCATGGGATTCCTGGCCGCGCAAGGCGCTTATCGGATGGGGCGCTGGAGCATCCTCACGGAGGTACGTGGGGCCCTGGCGCCCGTGGAAACGCCGTCGCTTCGCGCCGAGCTGGGTGGCGTGTCCGTGTCCGCGGGCCTGAGGTTCGTTCCATGAAGCGCGCGGGCCTGGGCCTGGTGGGAACGGCGCTGCTCGCCTGGGCCTGCACGGGCGGCCCGGAGTCGCTGCCTCCGCCCACCATCGTCGGCGTGGAGCCCGCGAGCCTGCCGGTGAACGCGAAGGACGAGGACGTCACCGTCCGGTTCGACGCGCGCTACGCCGTGGCGGTGGACTACGGCGCGGAGAAGGTGGATGCGCGCATGGGGTCCGGCCGCGTCTGGGTGGATGATCAGGAAGCGGCGGTGACGCGCTTCGACCCGACCGGCGTCGCCATCGCCACGGTGCCCCGGGGCCTGGGCGCGGGCGCGCACGCGGTGCGGCTGCGGCTGGACGACGGCCGCGAGGCGGTGGCCGAAGGCGCCCTCACCCTGAGTCCTCCGGGGAAGGAGGACGTGGATCCGCCCATCCTCGCGGACGGCGGCGTGCTGATCGCCACGGACGGAGGGCCCATCGAGCAGTGCCGCGATGCCGGGGTCTGCAACGAAGAGGACGGCGGTGAGCCCCAGGACGCGGGACCGGGCCCGGAGGATCCGATGCGCGAGGGCGACATCACGGCCTACGTCTTCGACTCCATCGAAGGCACGCGCGTCAGCAAGGTGGCCTTCGACATCACGGTGCGCGCCCAGGGGCCGCGGGCCGAGCACTTCCAGGGCTCCGTGGAGTTGATCGCCTCACGCGGCACCGTGAAGCCCGCGAAGATCGGCCCCTGCGACGCCGGCGTGTGCGACGCGACCATCGTCATGGACGCGCCCGCCGGCAACGTGCACCTCAACGCCGTGGACAGCTTCGGCGTGGGCGGCGAGTCCAACACGTTCCGCCTGGAGCCCAAGTAGCGCGGACGGGTCACCCCGCCGCGCGCAGCAGCTCCAGCGTGCGCAGCATGTCCGAAGGCAGCGGCGCATCCACGCCGCGCGCCGGAACACCGGGCAGCGCGGGCCACTCCACGCGCGCGGCGTGCAGGGGCGTCCGGGTCAGCACCTCCCGCGTCCCCTCCCCTCCCAGGTCACCTTCCGTGAGCGGGGCCTCGCGGCCGTACTGGTGATCCACGAGCAGCGGGTGCCCCAGCGACAGCAGGTGCACGCGGATCTGATGCGTGCGGCCCGTCAGCGGCTCCGCCTCCACCAGGGACGCGGAGGCGAAGGTCTCCACCGGCCGCACCCGCGTGCGCGACGGCTTGGCGTCCGGCTCCTCCGGCCTGGCCACGCGCATGCGCCCCTTGCGGCCGGCGACGAGCGGCGCGTCCACCATCCGGGGCGCCTCCAGCCGGCCCTCCACCAGGGCGCGGTAGCGCTTGCGCACCTTGCCCGTCTCGAAGGCCTGGGACAGCGCGCGGTGCACGTCCGCGTCCAGCGCGAACACCAGGGCGCCGGAGGTGTCCCGGTCCAGCCGGTGCACCACGTACACCTTGCGGCCCAGGTGCGCCTCCAGCGTGTCGCGCAGGGACGGGCCGCCCTCGCGGCCGGGGATGACGAGCACCCCGGCCGGCTTGTCCACCACCATCACGCCCGCGCCCTCGAAGAGGACGCGGGGAACGTCTCCGCTCATTCGTAGTCCGACGCCGGCACGACGGTGATGGGGCCCAGCCCTTCGAGCAGCGGCTTCACCTCCGACGCCTTGCCCAGCACCACGATGACCGGCCGGTCCGCGAACGCGTACTTCTTCGCCGCGGCGGCCACGTCCCTGGGCGTCACCGCGCGCAGCCGGTCGCGGAACTTCTCCACCCAGTCGTCGCCCAGGCCGTGGATGCGCATGTCCGCGATGACGGAGGCCACGGACTCGTTGGTCTCCGTGCGCAGCGGATAGAGGCCCGCCAGGTAGCTCTGCGCGTCCTTCAGCTCACGCGGCTTCAGGCCCGCGTCGCGCACGCCGTGGATCTCCTTCAGCGCCACGTCGATGATCTCCCGCGTGGACGCCGTCTTCGTGAACGTGGACAGCGCGAAGATGCCGCCCGAGCTCATCGTGTCGAAGTAGGAGCTGACGCCGTACGTGAGGCCCCGGTTGACGCGGATCTCGTTCATCAGCCGCGACGTGAACCCGCCACCCAGCGCGATGTTCATGGCCGTGGCCGGGAAGTAGTCCTCGTGGCCCAGCCAGAAGCCCGGGCCACCCAGGCGCACCTGGGACTGCGTCTGGTCCGGCTTGTCCACCAGCAGCACCGTCCCGGCCTTCGCCAGCGGCTCCTGCTTGCGCGGCAGCATCGGCTCCACGTCGGGGCCGCCCGTCCAGCCGGCGAAGGCGCGCTCGGCCTCCGCGGCCACGGTCTCCGGGGCGATGGCGCCCACCACCGTCAGCAGGGAGATGCGCGGCCCCATGCACTCGGCGTGGAAGCGGACCACGTCGTCGCGGGTGAACGTGGACACGGTGCGCTTGTTGCCGCCCAGGTCGCGCCCGTACGGATGGTCCCCCCACACGGCGCGCGTGAAGGCGCGGTCCGCGATGGAGGACGGATCATCCAGGTCGTTGGCGAACTGCGCCAGCGCGCGATCCCGGGCGTCCACGACCTCCTGCTCCGGGAACGAGGGCTCGCGCACCACCTGCCCCAGCACGTCGAGCATCGCGGAGAAGTGCTCCGCGGGCGTGGTGAGGTAGACGGACAGCACGTCCTCGTTGACGCCCGCGTAGAGGCTGGCGCCCACGAACTCGATGGCCTCGCTGATGCCATCCGCGTCCATGCGCTTCGTGCCCCGGCGCAGCAGCCGCGCGGTGAAGTCCGCCAGGCCGTCCTTGCCCGGCGGGTCGAACACGCCGCCCGCGCGCATCACCAGCCGCACGGACACCAGCGGCAGCGGCCCGCGCTCGGCGGCGATGACCTTCAGGCCCGTGGACGTGGTGCTCTCATGCAGCGCGGGCAGCTTCAGTTCGCCGGTGGCGGCGGACTTCGGTGCGCTCTTGGGCGCGGGCACGGCCTTGAGCAGCTTCTTCGCGCGGGCCGGGACGGCCTTCTTCACCTGCGCGACCTTCTTGCGCGCGGCGGTGGTCTGCTTGCGCACGGCCTTGGCGGCCTTGCGGACGGTGCTCTTCACGGTGGCCAGCTTTCGGGAAGCCATGGGTTACGCCTCCGCCGCTTCGTCACCGGCCTCGTTGGCGCCGGCTTCGGGATGGAGGGTGACCACCGAGCGGCGCTCGGGGGCGAAGTACTTCGCGGCCACGGCCTTCACCTGCTCCGCCGTGACGTTCGCGTAGAAGGTCGGCAGGGACAGGCCCTCGCGCCAGTCGCCCAGCAGGGCCTCGTAGTGGCCCAGGGCGTGGCCCCGGCCGCTGTTGGTGGACAGCTCCCGCAGGTGGTCCGCGCGCAGGTTGTTCTTCGCCTTCTGCAGCTCCTTCTCGGTGACGCCCTCGCGCGCAAGCTTCTCCAGCTCCGCGTACAGCAGGGCCTCCACCTTCGCCGGGTCCGAGTCCGGCTTGAGCTCCAGGTAGAAGAGGATGGTCCCCGGGTCGATGCGCCAGCTCCAGTCGAGCATCACCGACACGGCGGCCTTCTGGTCGTAGACGAGGGACTTCACCAGCCGGCTGCCCTCGCCCTTGGTGAGGATGTACTGGGCCACGTCCAGCACCAGCGTGTCCTCGTCGCTGGCGGCGGGGCCGCGGAAGCCGATCATCACCGACGGCGACTGCGCGGGGTGGCGCACCACGGCGCGGCGCTCGCCCTTCTGCTCCGGCTCCGCGTTGAGCACCGGCGCGGGCGTGGGGCCGCGCGGGATGTTGCCGTAGTACTTGCGCACCAGCGCGAGCGTCTTCTTCGGGTCGATGTCCCCGACGATGTAGAGCACCGCGTTGTTGGGCGCGTAGTACGTGCGGAAGTACTCCTGGCAGTCCTCGCGGGTGATGTTCTCGATGTCCGCCATCCAGCCGATGACGGGCCAGCGGTACGCGTGCGCCTTGTAGACGAGCGTGCCCAGCTCCTCGTCCATCATGCCGGGGATTTCGTTGTCCACGCGGACGCGGCGCTCCTCCATCACGACCTGGCGCTCGCTGGTCAACGTCTCCTGGGAGATGCGCAGCGAGCGCATCCGGTCCGACTCCAGGTCGAGCACCGTCTCCAGCGCGTCCGCGCTGAAGTCGTCGTAGTACACGGTCATGTCGTTGGACGTGTACGCGTTGGAGCGGCCGCCGTTGGACTCCAGCGTCTTGTCGAACATCTTGGGGCCGTACTTCTTCGCCCCGTTGAACATCATGTGCTCGAACAGGTGGCTGATGCCGGTGATGCCGGGCCGCTCGTTGCGGCTGCCCACCTGGAAGAAGGTGTAGAGGCTGACCACCGGGGCCTGGTGGTTCGCCAGCAGGCGGACCTTGAGGCCGTTGGGCAGCGTTGCCTCGTGAACGTCGAAGAGGGCGGCGAGGGTGGGGTCCACAGCGCGCACGGCGGTGGACCGCGGGGATGCCTTGGACATAGGTGCCACACCGTAACCACGGCGCGGCTAGAGATCCACGACACCTTCACGCAGGGCCATCACCACCGCGTCCACGTGCGAGTTGACGCCCATCTTCCGGTAGATATGCGACAGGTGCGTGCGCACCGTCCGGCGCTCCAGCGTCATCACCCGCCCCACCTCCGCGTTGGACAGGCCCTTGGCCACGTAGCGCAGGACGTCCAGCTCCACGGCCGTCAGCCCCCAGGGCAGCTCGGCGGGCTTCTGGGCGGGCTTGGCTTGAACGGACTGGAAGTAGTTCCAGAAGCGCCGCGCGATGATGGGCTCCAGCACGGTGCCGCCGTCCATGACCTCCTGGATGCCGGAGCGGATCTTCTCCGGCCCCACCCGCTTCACCAGGTAGCCGGACGCGCCCGCCTGGATGGCCTCGTAGACCTTCTGCTCGTCCTCGAAGGACGTGAGGATGAGGATCTCCACCTCGGGGACGCGGCGCTTGACCTTCTGGGTCACCTGGATGCCGTTGAGGCCAGGCAGCTCCAGGTCCAGCAGGACGAGCTGCGGCCGCTCGCGGACGATGTCGTCCACGGCCTGCTCACCGTCCTGGGAAGTGCCCACGACCTCCAGCTCCGGGAAGGTGCCCAGCACCTTGACCAGGTTCTTCAGGAGCTGGGGCTGGTCCTCGACGACGAAGATGCGCGTGCGCTCCACGGAACTCACCGCCTGGTGGGGGGAGGCTGGAACTGTTCGTCCAGCTTCTGGTGCTGGCCCCGCGAGAAGCGGAGCTGGAAGTCCTTCTGCTCACCGGTGGAGATGGCCACCACGCGGATCTCACGGGTGCCCACGCGGACCGGGTAGTTCACCAGCGGCGTCGCGCGGCGCACCTTCGCCCCGTCGATGAAGACGTTCGCGGGGAGGTTCGTGCGCAGCGTGAGGAACGCGCGCTGGTTCTTCGGGGGCACGCCCGGCTCCGGCGAGTCCTCCTCCGCGTCCTCGTCCTCCACGTCGCGCGCGGTCGGATCCGGCGGCGGCGCGGGCCTGGGGGGCGTGATGGGCTTGAGCGCGGACGGGTTCGCGGCGGACGGCGGGGGGCCGTTCGCCACGGGCGCGTTCGGGTCGTAGCGGGGCAGCTCCGGTTCCTGCACGGGCTCCAGGCCCAGCCGCCACGTGGCGACCGCGAACATGAACAGGCCCACCCCGGCGATGCCGCCCGCGATGAAGAGCAGGCGCTTGCGGCGGGTCCCCGCGTCCACGCGCGGCGTCTCCACCGTGTCGAAGCGCTGGTGCACGGGCAGGTGCCGGTCCGACGGCGCGGGCTCCGCCATGTCGCTGCGCACGCGGCCCTCCGCCTTGGGAGGGGCCGCGCGGCGCTCCGAGCGGGGCTCGGCGGGAAGGGCCTCGGTGGGCTCGGCGCGGCCCCGGCGTTCCTGGCGGGGCGCGGCCGGCTCGGGGGCCTTGGGCGCCGCGGAGGGCGTGCCTCCGCCCGCGGAGAGGATCGCCGTCTCCTGGCCGGGGCCCCTGCCACCTGCCCCCTGAGCGGGGCGCAGGGCCGGGCGCTTCGTGGAGGGCGGCGGCTCGCCTTCAGCGCCCAGGGGCGGTCCGGGACGCAGGGCCGGACGGCGCCCGGAGGGTGGGACGGGTTCCTCACCGCCCAGGGGCACCCCGGGGCGCATGGCGGCGCGGCGGCCGGTGGGCACGGGCGGTTCGTCGTCGCCCAGCGGAGGGCCGGAGAAGTCCTCCACCACCTTCACGCGAGGGTTGCGCCCGGCGCGCGCGGAGGTCTGTCCCTGCGGGCCCGGCTGACGGTGGGACTTCTGCGCGAGCACCCCGGGTGGCGCGTCCCAGCCCTGCTCCAGCGGGCCCGCGTGCGAAGGGTCCGTGCTCCGCGTGTCGCTCGCGGGCTCGGGCTCCGGTGCGGGCGCGTCGTCCGCGAGGGCGTCCGGCGCGTAGTCCTCCGGACGGAACGCCTCGAAGCCGGGCGCGGCCTCCTGCGTGTCCGCGGAGGCCTCGTGCTCCGTGGGCGCGCGGCTGTACGGGGCGCGCTGGACGATGGACGCCTCGTGCTCCTCGGCGTGCAGGTCCTCCATCTCCGCGCCGGAGACGGGCTCCAACTGGAAGGGCTCCACGAACGGCACGGGCCCGGGGGCCGCGAGGCTCACCTCGTTGGGGAACAGCTCCGACACGAAGCGCCCCACCTCCTCCGCGCCGGGCAGGCCGCCGCCCGCGGAGAGGAAGTTGCGCAGGGCCTGGGCGAACTCTCCGCACGAGCGGAAGCGCCGCTGGGGCGCGGGGTCCAGCGCGCGCATGATGGCCGGATCCAACCGCGAGTTGATCCGCCGATCCAACCGGCTGGGCGGCGGCAGCGTCTCGCGGCGCGTGCTCACGCCGCTGCCGGGCACCACGGGCTCGCGCAGCGTGAGCAGCTCGTAGGCGATGGCGCCCAGCGAGTACACGTCCGACGCCTCCGTGGGCGTCTCCCCGCGAGCGACCTCCGGCGCGCGGTACGCGCTGCGGCCCCGGTGCGCGAACGTGCGCTTGAGCTGGGGCACGGACAGGAGCGCCTGGAGCGCGCCGAAGTCGCAGATGGCCGGGAAGCCGTCACGGGCCAGGAGCACGTTGCCAGGGGTGATGGCCCCGTGGACCACGCCCGCGTCGTGCGCGAGCTGCACGGTCTCCAGGAGCTGGATGACGATGGAGAGCGCCACCGTGGGCGGCAGCAGGACTTCCTTGGTGTTGAGGCGCTGGAGCGCGATGCCCAGCGTGAAGCCCTCCACGTCCTCGCGCACCACGGCGAGCCGCTGCTT
Organism: Corallococcus macrosporus; assembly: GCF_017302985.1. Classification (NCBI taxonomy): domain Bacteria; kingdom Pseudomonadati; phylum Myxococcota; class Myxococcia; order Myxococcales; family Myxococcaceae; genus Corallococcus; species Corallococcus macrosporus. Next base: position 14,164 of record NZ_JAFIMU010000001.1, on the reverse strand, counting down.
CACGAAGCCCACGTCCACGACGTGGAGGAGGCCCGGGTGGCGCACGGGCTGGAGCCGGCGCACCGTCTCCGCCAGCTCGCGGGCATAGCCGGGGTCGGAGGTGCGCGGCAGGAAGAGCTTCACCGCGACGGGGATGGTGGGCAGCAGGACGGCTTCGTACAGCTCCGCCAGGTCCCCTGCCTCCGTGCGGCCGGTGAGCCGGTACGTCCCGCTCATCGGGGCTTCCGGGGCGTCTTGGGCGCGCCCGCGCGGCGGGGCACGGCGGCGAACATGAAGCCGCACCAGACGCACGACTCACCGCGCCGTCCGCGGGGCAGCTCCAGGGTGCAGCCGGGGCAGCGCGGGCGGGGCCGGGCGGAGCGGACGGTGGCGGCGGAGACGCTGGCGCGGGTGCGGACGGGGGGCGGCTTGCGCGCCTCCAGGGCGAGCCGGGCCTCCAGACGGCGCACCCGGTCCTCCAGCGCGGTGATGCGAGCGGCCAGGCGCGCGTGGAGGTCCTCGGCGGAGGCCGGGGATGGACGTGGGGTGCGCATCGTTGGACAGAAGCGTGCCAGCCCCGTGCGAAGCCCGCAAGGACGCGGGCGAAGGGCGAGCGGCGCATGTTATGTCTTGAGGTCCCGTGGCGCCCTACCTCTCCCCTTACCATCCCATCCCTGGCGGACCCTCCGTGGATCCGCTGCACGGGAGCTTCCGCTCCACCATCCACCGCGAGCGCGCCGAGGACGCGGCCCGCCGGGCGAGGGACCTGCTCACCGACGACGTGCTCGGCCGGCTGCTCACGACGCCGCGCGAGCCCACCGCCCAGGTGCCGCACTCGCGGGACGTGTTCGTCAACCGCAACCTGCGCATGGACCACGTCGAGCTCATCGGCTTCGACATGGACTACACGCTGGCCATCTACCACATGCGCCGGCTGGAGCAGCTGTCGTTCGACATGACGCTCGCGAAGCTGATCAGCGAGTACGGCTACCCGCCGTTCGTGGGCGGCCTGATCTACGACCACCACTTCGTGATGCGCGGGCTGGCGGTGGACCGCGTCAACGGCAACGTCCTGAAGATGGACCGCTTCGGTCACGTGGGGCGCGCGTACCACGGCCTGCGACCGCTCAAGCGCGACGCGTGGAAGGAGCTGTACCGCAACAAGCGCGTGCGGCTGCGCAACCCGCAGTTCGCGTGGAACGACACGCTCTTCGCGCTGCCGGAGACGTGCCTGTACTCGGGCATCATCGAGCTGATGGAGTCGCTGGGGCACACCGTGAACTACGGCAAGCTCTACGACGACATCCGCGAGGCCATCGACACGGTGCACCGGGACAACTCCCTCAAGCGGGAGATCCGCAAGGACCTGGCGCGCTACGTGTTCCTGGACCCGGAGCTGGGGCCGGCGCTGCACAAGCTGCGCTCGGGCGGCAAGCGGCTGTTCCTGCTGACGAACTCCGCGTGGGACTACACGAACGCGGTGATGCGCTACCTGCTGGAAGGACAGCTGCCGGAGTACCCCAGCTGGCGCAACTACTTCGACTTCGTGGTGACGGCGGCGGGCAAGCCGGCGTTCTTCACGGAGGCCCGGCCGTTCCTGGAGCTGGACTCGTCCACGGAGGCCGGCACGGTCGTGGGCGAGGCGAAGTCGCTGGAGCGCGGCACGGTGTACTCCGGCGGCAACCTGGCCCAGTTCGAGGAGTTCACGGGCTACCGGGGCGAGCACATCCTCTACGTGGGCGACCACATCTACGGCGACATCCTGAAGTCGAAGAAGTCGTCGCTGTGGCGCACGTGCATGATCGTCCAGGAGATTGAGGACGAGATCACGTACACGGACGCGCGGCGAGAGGAGATCGTCACGCTGTCCGAGGTGGAGCTGACGCGCGCGCGGCTGGACGACGAGGTGAACCACCGCAAGACGGTGTTGAACGCCCTGGAGCGCAGGCTGGAGCGCGAGGAGCTTCCCGCGGCGGAGCGGCAGGAGGTGGAGGAGCTGCGCAAGAAGACGAAGGCGGAGCTGGAGAAGCTGCGCCGGTCGTTGAAGGAGACCAACGGCATCGCGGACACGCTGGAGCGCGACGTCGAGGAGGGCTTCAATCCGTACTGGGGGCTGCTCTTCAAGGAGGGCAACGAGAACAGCCGCTTCGGCTACCAGGTGGAGCAGTACGCGTGTCTCTACACGAGCCGCGTGTCGAACTTCCTGCACCACTCGCCAATGCAGTACTACCGCTCGCCCCGGGACTTGATGGCGCACGAGCAGGCCGGAGCGCTGTCGAGCAAGCTGTCCCCGATGGGCAGCGAAGGCCCGCCGAAGGGATCGTCGGAGAAGGAGTAGACGGTCCGATTCACAGGAATTAAGCGTTAAGACCGCAAGCCACCTATAGCAGTAAGCCTCAGCACCCAAATCGGAGGCATTAAATATGGCCATCGACGAAGAACGCATCAGGCAATTTATTGCCGAACGCCCAATGCGCTCAGCCATTGCAGCCATTGTTCGACGTGCAGGCTTCATAATTGCCTGGGTCGAATCCAATGTTCCAGAACGATGGGGCTTTTACCTAAAGCTCAACTCAAACCTCAAAGAACTATTCGGCACCAATCGCGAAGTGCTGCTCTGGGTAGTTGAGCACAGAGAATTCCAGGCCCGAACTGTCAGCCAAGCAGCCGAAATAATCGAACGTGAACGCCCACGCCTTTGCGAGGACTTCGCCCTAATATTTGCAACAGACAGAAACACAGCTAATCACGTTGCCGAAACATCCGATCGCATGATGACAGCCATGATCGGAATTTCGACCGAAGAGATTCCATGGCTAACGCCGCATGGCAATCTCGACTTCGTGCGGTGGATTCAAAAACAGCTGTTCTCCAAAGACCTCTACTACATCTCAACCGCAATCACCAGCCCAAATGCCTTTTATGGCCGCCGCTCACTGATTACAGAAGTTGTCGAGCAACTCAAACGCGGCAGTGCCCACATTGGTCTCTTCGGATTAAGAAAGATGGGGAAAACATCCTTCCTCTTTCGAGTCGCAGCTGCCCTCCAGCAGAGCCAGGATGTCTTTTGGGCACACACCGACATACAACGTCTGGATGCAATCAACCCGACGGCAGAGTATTTCCTTTGGAGCTTAGGAGAAGCGCTTCTTGACGCCAATTCTCAACTAAGAAGGCTCAAAGGCTTTCGTCTTTTCGGACGTCATGAAGTTTTCGTGGACATAGAGAAGACATCAAGCGTCTGGGAGTATTTCGACCACGACATTCGCCTCATCCTACGTGAGACAAAGAAGAAGATCGTGTTTCTGTTGGATGAAGTCGAGTTGATGTCTCCAACCACGCCAGGCTCTCACTGGGGAAACGCCTTTGTCAGATCCTGGCGCCTCCTTCGCGGCCTTGAGCAACAGAACGCAGGCCGCATTTCATACTTCATTACGGGGACCAATCCGCAGTGCATCGAAACCAACCTACTTGATGGACTGGAAAACCCAGCCTACAACTACTTCTCTAAGCGCTACCTCTCTCAACTGACAACAGAAGAGTGCGCCGATCTGCTCGTAAATATCGGCAGTAGGATGGGGCTGAACTGGTCGAACGAGGCCCAAGAGAGACTAATTCGAAGCGTAGGCGGACATCCATTCTTACTAAGAGCTTACGCTTCTCGAGTACACAAAGCACTATTGCCACGAATAGAGTCGCGCAAGGTCACTCCTGAGATCGTTTCGGCACAACTGGAAGCCTTTATTGCCGACGTCAATTCAACACTCAGCCAAATGATTGAAGTCCTCGCCGATCAATACCACAGCGAGTACTACCTCTTCGAAACACTCGCCATCGGCAACATTGGCGAGTTTCAAGAACTCTCCCAGGCTTTTCCTGATGACATCGCCCACCTGAGAGGCTACGGGCTGGTTGACTCCGATCCCAATAGCGCAAGCATATCTATCGAAGTACTCCAAACATGGATGCAGCGCAGAAATCGGATTCGAAGGCTAGCTCCCATGCTGCATGACGCGGGCAGTCCTCAGCCAGGAGATGAGATTGAGGGCTATAAAATCATTGCAGCGCTAGGGAGACCTGGTGGATTCGCTCAGGTTTTTCAAGCCCAAAAAGGCAACAAAGACAGCGTCGCTCTGAAAATATTCAAATCCGCATCACTGGCTGTTCTGCAGCGCGAAGTCGATGCACTGTCCTACATAAGCCATAAGAACATAGTTAAGATTCTTGATCACGGCAAAACCCCCTCGGGGCTTGTGTACTTGGTAATGGAACATCTGGCCGGAAAGACACTGTTGGCTTGTTGCGAACGTTCCGCCCGACTTGCTCCTTCCGTTGCGATCGAAGTAACCAAGGAATTGCTGGGTGCTTTAATTGAGCTTCATCCAAACGAACGAGATTTGGACGAACTGCGTCAAAAAACCTCACTTGACGCCCAAGAATTTGAACGATTCAACAAGGCACGCCATGGCTACATCCACCGCGACATCAAACCAGAGAATGTAATGCTAGTTCCTGGACGCGGAGCCGTGCTGATTGACTTTAACATCTCCACCAGGGTTGGAACGCCCGTCAAGACAGTTTCATCGACGCCAGGATATCTTCCGCCTGATGGGCTTTCCAATGATTGGACGCCGTCCGTCGACCTCTTCCAATTGGGGCTTACAATGCTCCAAGCCACTGTTGGTCATCAGTACAACGGCGACAATTTGGCCGACCTCAGAGCAATATGCGCGAAGGATGTCCCCAACCCATTACGTGACGTGCTTCTTCGAATGACAGCAGACGTTGCAGGCGGACGATTTTCCTCCGCTTATGCTGCGCTTGTGGCGCTCGGCTCTGGTTCAACACCATTGGCTTGAATTCAAAAATCCTGCTTTATTTTTCAGCCAAAACTCGCCCCCAGATGACGTCTCTGAAGCGCGAGGTGGGCGCCGGTTCGATGCCCAGCTTCTTCAGGTCATCGGTGTGGCGGGCGCCCTTCACGACGACCCATCGGCGGGCGACGCGCCTCCCCTCCTCCACCGCTTCGGGGGTGAGGGGGGCGTGCTCCGCGAAGCGGCGCAGGACGTCGAAGGCGGGCTGGGCCTTCTTGGGTTTGGCGAACATCGGGTCGAAGAAGACGACGTCGAAGGACTTCGCGGGCAGCGTCTTCAGGTACGCATGCGCGTCCGCGTGGAGCACTTCGATGGCGCACGAGTCCGCGCCCCGGTGGTAGCGCTGGAGCCCCTCCGCCGCGACGATGCAAAGAGGCAGGCTCTTCTCCAGGCAGACGACCCGCCCCGTGGGTCCCACGGCGAGCGAAGCCACCAGCGCATCCTGGGCCAGGCCCAGGGTGCAGTCGAGCACGGCGTCACCCGGGACGATTTCGGCGACCTTGAGGAACGCGTCGTCGCGCTGTCCCTGACGAAGGCGCATGCGCCGCAAGTGCGCCATGCCGGCATGGAAGCCAAACGACCCCTGCGGCTCCCACAGCGTCACGCCATCGCCACCGACGACAAGCAGCGCCTCCACCTTCGTGCCCAGCCAGGGCGCGATGCCCTCACTGGAGCGGCGAGAAAGGAACGGAAGGTTCCACCGCGCGGCCACGGCCCGCGCCTCGCGCACCGTGGCCACGTCCGTCTTCGTGCTGGTAGTGACGGCGAGGGGGAGCGGGGTCATCTCGGAACGTATAGCCGGGTATGGTCCTGGACGTGCGGCGAAGGAGCGCCACTGCATCCATGGTCGAAGACCTCGAAGGCGACTGGCATCAACTCCGTGTCCTCGACACGCGCGCTCAACAGGCAGGAACGGTCGCCCTGGATGACGCCCTGCGCACGCTCCTGCGCAGGGCCGGCCCTTCCGTGGCCATGCCCTCCACAGAAGTAGAAGCCTGCCTGCGCACCCCGGAAGCCGCGCTCGCTCTCCTCCACCAGATGCGCCAACGCGTCACGGAGGGCTCCCGGCGCATGAGCGACGCACTCCACCGCATGTACCGTCTTCGCGACCAGGGCGACCTGGACGGCGCGCGCCAGCAGATGCGCGACCTGCTCGCCGTGGAGGTCGTGCCCTACTACCGCGAACTCGCGCAGGGCCAGCTCGCGGACCTGGACTGAGAGGCCCTACTCCGCGACCGCCTGGAGCTTCCGGCCACCCTGCATCTGCGCCACCGTCACGGACTGGTTCCGGCCGTTGCGCTTGGAGTGGTAGAGGCACTGGTCCGCCAGGTCGATCATCTGCTGCTTCTCCATGGCGTTGTCCGGGAACGTCGCGATGCCCAGCGACATCGTGATGCGCAGCGGGCCCATCTCCGTCTGGAACACCTCCGCCATCACCGCCTCGCGGATGCGCTCGGCGATGATCTTCGCGCCCTGCACGTCCGTCTCCGGCATCACCATCACGAACTCCTCGCCGCCGTAGCGAGCGACGACGTCCGTGTCCCGCGCCAGCGTCTTGATGATGCGCGCCACGCCCTTGAGCACCTGGTCGCCCGTCGGGTGCCCGTACGTGTCGTTCACGCTCTTGAAGTGGTCCACGTCCGTCAACATGATGGAGCACTTGCGGTTGTACCGCCGCGCCTGCGCCAGGATCTCGTCCGCGCGCGACTGGAACGTGCGGTGGTTGAGCAGCCCCGTGAGGCCGTCCGTCGTCGCCATCCGCTCCATCTGCTCGTAGAGCTGCGCGCGCAACACCGCCTGCGCCGCCTGGATGGCGATGACTTCAATCATCCGCAGCACGTCCTGCTCGAACGCCGTCTTCTTGCGCGACCCCGCCACCAGCGTGCCCAGGATGCGGTCCCCCGCCACCAGCGGGAAGATCTTCAGCGCGCCCAGGCCGCGCACCTGCGTCTCCTCGTCGAAGATGACCTGGCGGTCCATCGCCTTGATGTCCCGCCCCGGCAGCGGCGCGCCGTAGCGCACCACGTTCGCGACCAGGCCGTTGTTGTCCTGGAACGTGCGCCCCTCCAGCGCCTTGCCCTGCGCCGTGACGCCCGTCATCCGCATCACGCGGTGCACCCGCTTGCCCTCCTGCTCCGACACCAGCGTCACCGCGCAAAAGTCCAGCCCCGCCAGCTGCCGCGTCGCCTCCAGCACCGCCACGAACACCTGGTCCGGGCTGCCCGCGCGGTTCAGCTCCTCGATGGCGCGGAAGAACCGGTCCTTCTCGTCGCGCGTCTTGCGGATGTAGCTCATCACCCGCTCCACCTCGATGGAGCGCAGCACCTCTCCGGCGATGGTGGTGAGCATCTTCTCGTCCTGGTCCGTGAACGGCTCGTTCTTGAGCTTGTCCGCCACCAGCACGCCGCGCACCAGGCCGCTGCCCTCGAGGATGGGCACCGCCAGCAGCGCCTGCACCGTGGGGCCGCCACCCTCGTAGTACGTGACGCCCTTCAAGCCCTGCGGCGAGTTCATCCGCACCGGCGCGCGGCGCTTCAGCACCCCGCCGATGATGCCCTCGCCCGCGTTGAACTTCTCCCGCTGCACCCGCTCGGACGCGGACCGGCAGTCGTACAGCTTCAGGCTCCGGTCGTCGGACGTGAGCAGGAACGCCGCGCAGGTGTCCGTGCGCAGGCCCGTCTCCGCGATCTCGAGCGCCGCGTGCACCGCGCCCTCAATCTCCTTCACCGACGCCACCAGCCACTTCTCGTCGGAGTTCATCCCGCTGAAGCTGTCCTGCGTGCCGGAGGACACCAGCCGGAAGGTGCGCGCGCGCTCCTCCACCTCGCGGATGCGCTTCTGCACCGCGTCCGACTCGGCGCGCTTCGCCACCGCCATCCGCGCGGACAGCACCAGGTGGTACAGCCCCGCGAACAGCGCCAGGAACAGCGTGTGCGTCAGGAAGCCCGTGACGTTCACCACCGGCCCGCCCAGCGTCACGAGGCCGTCGTACACCAGCGCGATGCCCAAGAGCGTCATGCCCGCGTTGCGCGGCAGGAACGCCACCAGGAACGCCATCAGGAGATAGACGATGGGGAACAGCTCCCCGCCGCCGATGGCCACCACGATGAAGGCCGCGGAGATGAGCCCGCCGCCCAGCTCCAGGTCGTCGCGCAGGTCGATGACCGCGCCCACCGAGGAGCGCATCGCCCGGCGCCACGCCGCCATGCCGATGCCGACGAGCAGCCCCACCACCAGCGCCGCTTCCGTCCACCCCAGCGTGTGCAGGCCCCGGAAGCCGCCCTGCGCCAGGTGCACGAAGGTGGCCAGCGCCACCGCCGCGGGGATGGCGCGGAAGAACGCGCGCACGAGCTTCGCGGGCGAGGGCACCACGGACAGCGAGGTCATGGCGACTCCAGATGGAAGACGATTTCGCCCGGCTTCACGTAGCCGAGCTCCTCACGCACCGACTGCTCCAGCGTCGCCGGGTCCTTGCGCAGCGCCGCGATCTCCTTGCGAAGCGCGTCGTTCTGCGCGGCCAGCGAGCGGTTGCGCTCGTCGAGCGCCTCCACGTCCTGCCGCAGGCGCAGGTAACGACGGAAGCCCTTGGCGTCCGCCACCGAAGCGAGGCTCAGGGCCACCGCCACCACCGCCGCCACCATCAGGAGCTTTCGCCGGGACGTCATGAGCGCCGGCGAAGGTACCAGCGGCCCCCCTGCCCGCAAGAATTCCGCTCCAGCCCTGTAGCACTCCCCGGCAGGGGCGAAGCTCAGTCCGCCTTCAGCAGCTTTTCGATGGCCTTCGCCACGTCCGACTGGCCCTCGACGCCCTGCCACGCGGCCACCGCGCGGCCGTGCTTGTCCAGGAGCACCGTGCTGGGCAGCGCCCGGATGCGGCCGAAGGCGCTCTCACCGGCGCGCATCCGCTCGTCCGACAGCAGCACCGGGTACGGAAAGGCGTAGTGGTCCGCGAAGGGACCCAGCACCTTGCCCTCGTCGATGTCCATGCCCACCGCGACGACCTGGAAGCCCTGGGGACCGTACGTCTCCTGCAACTGCTTGAGCGTGGGCAGGTCCGCCAGGCACGGGAAGCACCAGGTGGCCATGAAGGACACCAGCACCACCTTGCCCGGGAGCTGCCGGGGGTCGTAGCGCGCGGGCCCCACCGACGGCAGCCACAGCGCCCGGTAGAACGCGGGCCCGGCGTCCACCGGCCCGCCGTGGGCACAGGCGCCGGTCAGAGCCAGCGCACCCAGCGCCACCGCGCACGCGAGCGCGCGTCGCCGCACCGGACCCACGCGGCTCAGGCCTCCGTCCCCGGAGGGCCACCCCGCAGCTGGCACTCCCGGCACAGGCCGTACAGCTCCATCTTGTGCGACGTCACCGTGAAGCCGTGCTTGCGCGCCACCGCGTCCTGGAGCGTCTCGATGCGGTCGTTCTCGAACTCGACGATGGTGCCGCAGCTGGTGCAGATGAGGTGGTCGTGGTGCTCGCGCCCCGCCGCCGCCTCGTAGCGCGTCTGCCCGTCACCGAAGTTGCGCGCGTGGGCCAGGCCGCACTCGTTGAGCAGCTTCATGGTCCGGTAGACGGTGGCCACGGACACCTTGGTGTCCTGCTCACGCACCTTGTTCCACAGCTCCTCCACGGACAGGTGGCCTCCCACCTCGAAGAACGTGTCGATGATGAGGCTGCGCTGACGAGTGCTCTTCAGGCCGTGCTGGGCCATGTAGCGGGCCAGCACCTCGTCCTTGTCCTTCTCTGAATGGGAGTGGCTGTGGTGATGGGTCGTCATCTGCAATCTCTGGAGCACCCCATGTGTTGAGGTGGGAATGCCTGCTCCCGCAAGACAATTTCGCCAACCGGCCCCGGCAAGCGCCTGCTTCCCCGCTGACTACCACGGACTCGAGCGCCTTCGACTTGCGCCGCGCGTGAGCTGTTTACATTGAGGCCGGACTGGCTCATTGACACCTGTCTGGCCGCGAAGATAGAGGCATCCGCCCTCGTAAACGAGCAATTTTCCGAACCTTTCCATGATCAGTCCCTGGCAGAGAAGACGGCAGCCCGATGACGTACCCACCCCGGTGGCGGTGGCGGTGTCGGACTTCTGCCGACGCGCGAAGGCTCCGGCCCCCGCACAGCAGGTCCGCGAGGCGCTCGCGCTCCTCACCGAGGAGGAGGACTTCCGGGTCCGGGCCCTCACGGACGGTGAACCGGAGACGTCCCCCCTGGGGCCCTTCGCGGTGGTGGACATCCTGCGCGGCGTGACGCCGTCGCTCGCGGCCCAGCGCCAGGAGTGCGGGTACTACGACGTGGTCCAGGAGCTGGCCCAGGTGCGCGAGGAGAAGACGCCGCCCCCCGCGCCCGCTCCCACCACGCCCGTGTTCGCCACCCCCTCCCCGGCCCCCGAGGAGACGGACCCGAAGACGGGCCGCCGCAAGAGCGCCAAGGCGGAGGCCGCCGCCGTCCAGGAGCGCATCGCTCCGAAGAAGCGCACCACCGACGCGGACGACGCCGACGCGGGCACCCCGGCCGCCGCGGCGCCCCAGGCTCCGCAAGCTCCGGACGAAGAGGCCCCGCGCTTCCTCAAGCGCGAGCTGCCCCGCCCCCGCGGCCGCTTCACCCGCGTGGAGGCCCAGCGACTGTCGTTCTTTGAACTGACGCGCGCCGAGGGCAAGGAGACGCTGGAGGCGGCCATCGAGGCCACGGAGCACCGCTACTCGCTGCTGCGCACGCTGGAGCACCGCTACAACGGCCCGCGCGGCGAGCTGACCCAGGTGGACATGGAGAACGTGCTGCGCCAGCACGGCATCATGGAGACGCTGGAGGCCCGCGAGCGCCACAACATCCAGACGGCCTACGCCTCGCAGCGCGGCGCCACCGGCCGCGTGGCCTGGGCGCTGGGCCTGTCCCCCAGCGAGCTGCAGCGGCTGGTGCACGCGCTCAAGCTCGAGGAAGAGGTGGAGGCGCTGCGCGAGCGCTTCCGCAACGAGGTCCTGGCGACGGGCCACCTCACCCACCGGCTGGATCTGCTCGGCCGGGACAAGTACCTGGTGGACCTGGGCATCCAGAAGCGCTTCGCCGACGCGCTCCGCAAGGAGCTGGAGCGGCTGGCGAAGGACGCCCTGCCGGACGCCACGGACCTGCACTCGCTGGCCAACGTCGTGGGGCGCAAGCACGGCGCGCCCGCGGAGCTGGTCACCCGCGCCTTTGAACGCCTGAACCTGACGGAAAGCCTGCGCAAGCAGCTCTCCGCCCAGGCCCAATCCCCTTCGCACTGACTCATCGACACGAGGTACCCACCCCATGCCCATCTACGAGTACGGCTGCTCGGCCTGTGGAAAGACCATCGACGTCCTGCAGAAGATGTCGGACCCGACGCCCCCCGCGTGCACCGCGTGCGGCGCCCAGGGCACGCTGAGCAAGCAGGTCAGCCGCTCCAGCTTCCACCTCAAGGGAGGCGGCTGGTACTCGGACCTGTACGGCTCCACGAAAAAGGACGGCGGCGGCTCGTCATCGTCGTCCTCTTCATCGCCGTCCACGTCCGCCGCGTCGACGACGAGCAGCAGCGCGCCGGCCGCCGCGGCTCCCGCGGCCGCGCCGGCGCCTGCGTCCGGCGACAAGTCGTAGCGCGCCTTCGTCCCACCGCCCCCGGCTGAAAATTCGCTGGGGGCGCGGGGAGGCCGCAGACTTGACGCGTGCCCTTTCCTCCCTCGAAGCGTCCCCCCCGTCACTGCGCGCTGTGCGGCCATCCGGAGCTGACGGATGCGCGGGGGCAGGGGCGATTCCTCCTGGTCGCGGACCCGCATGGCCGTGGCCCCGTGTGTCCTCCGCAGCGCGGCTGCCGCAACGGGAAGCTCGCGGCGACGGACACGCCGGCGCTGACGCAGGCCATCCGCTAGGCTAAGCAGGCACCCTCAGAGCGCGCGCGTTCCTTCCCGCGTGCCTCCAGGTGCCATGCCGCGTTCCTTCCGCTCGCTGTCGTCCCGTCTCCTGGTGCCGCTGCTGGCCGTCGTCGTCGCCTCGGCCGGCTGCGCGTCCGCCACCCGCATGTCCCCCGAGGATCGCGCCTCGCTGGACCGGACCCTCACCGGCCCGGACGCGGACCAGTACCTGCGCGTCTCCGCCTACCTGACGCCCTTCTTCGGGGACGCGTCCAAGCGGCTGCTCACGCCCTACCCGCCGGAGGACGTGCGTCTGGTGGACGACACCCAGGGCAAGCCCATCAACCCCGGCCCCATCCAGGCCACCCTCCCCGCCGGCTCGCGCGTGCGCATCACCAAGGTGGAGTTCCCCACCGCGTGGGTCGTCACCGAGCGCGTCCTCTACTCCCCGCGCACCTGGCCGTGGGTGTACGTGATGGTGGAGGGCGCGCCCGCGGGCGAGCAGGTGGTGCTGGTGCTGCCGCCCAACCTCGACCGGCCGGACGCGTTCCGCGCGGAGCTGGAGAAGACGCTGTCGCCCCACCCGCTGACGGAGCAGCTCAACGGCTTCAGCGCGGCGGTGAAGGAGGCCGTGCGCGCCAAGAAGCTGGTGGCGGACATGCCCGCGGACGCGGTGCGCATGGCCTGGGGGCCTCCGGAGTCCGTGCGCCGCACGCTGGAGGGCACCGCGAAGAACGAGGAGTGGCGCTACGCCGGGGAGCGCCGCAAGGCGTTCCTCACCGACGGAAAGCTGGTGCGCGCGGAGGAGGCGGGCAAGCCCGTCCTTCCGTAACGCGCCTTAGCGCCGGCCGCCGCGGCGGTGCTGCTTCTTGCCGCCGCCGCCCCCGCCCTTTCGCTGGGCCTGGGCCTCTCCCGGCCGGGTGAGGCGGGGCAGCTCGCCGGCCATCACCGGCCAGTAGTCGCCCTTGAGGAGCTCCTCCACCAGCTGCGCCTGGGTGAGCACGTCGCGCTTGAAGAAGGTGGCGCCGCGGCCCATCTCGTCCAGGGAGCCGCGCGCGTCACTGCCGCCCACGCAGGGCAGCTTGAGCGCGTCCGCGGCCTCCACGGCCAGGTCGTTCGCGGTCTGCTTCACCTTGGCGTTGTAGCCCTCCACGGCGCACAGCACGCCCGACAGCGAGCGCACGTAGTCCATGGCGGGGTTGGGCACGTCGCGGTCGAAGGGGCGGGCCGCGACGATGGCCGCGCCCAGGGCCTTCACCTTGGGAAGGCACTCGGCGGCGCTCCAGGGCTTCTCCCGGTTGCTGCCCCACATCTGCACGGGCTCGGGCGCCAGCTCCGGCTTCGGGAAGAAGCACAGGTACTGGCCCTTGTCCGTCACCAGCTCCAGGCCCACGAAGACCTTCACCTTGGACTTCGCGCCGATCTCGAAGAGCTCGTCGCAGCCGTCCTGGGTGTTGGTCTCCGTGAACGCCACCGCGTCCAGGCCGAACATCGCCGCCCGCTCCAGCACGGCGCGCGGCTCCAGTTCGCACCCCTTGGACAGATGGGAATGGGCGTGTAGGTCGATGAGCATGGGCGACGCGTGCCTAACAGGCCTCCCCGGGCCTGTCGAGCCCGCGCGCACGCACCGCTCAGGCGTAGGCGTAGGACTGGAAGTTGCCCTGCTTGGCCTGGCTGTTCTTCTCCTCGTAGGTGCGGATGAGGTAGCCCATCAGCATCAGCGAGGAGGTGTTCTCCAGCACCCGCGACGGGTCCTTGGAGATGAGGTTCGCGCTGTAGTTCAGGAAGAACTGCGCCAGCTCCTCGCCCGCCTCCTTCACGATGAGGGCGTTGAGCGCACTCGGTTCCATGGTGCGGATGGTGTTGATGAAATCGACCGCCAGGTCCTTCTTCGTCTTCATGTCCACGGTCCTGCCCCCTCTTTCCGCCCTGGCCTGGAAGCCGAAAATGGCTCCGGGCCCCCGCCCCAATCCACGAACCGGGTGCGACCGGGTGAACCTATGCATGCCGCCCGACCTGCAAACCCCCACCCCGGCCACGCCCCCCCGCTCCCTCGTGGATCACGACTTTTGGACCGCAGCATTTTTGACACCCTGAAAAGGCGTGTGCGATAACCCCCGGTCAAGCCTTTTCTCACCACCGCACAAGGAGTGGCAGGCGATGTTCACGGGCGTGAAGGTCTTCTCCGCGACGAAGGCCAAGGAGCGGGAAGAGTTGGGTGAGAACGTCACCCGCTGGATCAAGAGCAACGCGGACCTGGAGATCGTGGACCGGGTCGTGTGTCAGTCCTCCGACAACGAGTTCCACTGCTACACCCTGGTGCTCTTCTACAAGCACGCGAAGCCGCCGGCCTGACGGCCGCGCAGCGCCAGGCCGCATCCGGGCCCGACCTCTTCTGGCCACGTTCCGTTCCGGGGCGTGCGGGGAGGCCGGGCCTTTCCATTTCCGTATG